>CAZHWB010000001.1:0-21652 GCA_964536105.1 uncultured Aquificales bacterium
GATATTGAAGGGTGTAGAAACAGGGAAATAGATGATTATGGTATAACCTGGAAACTGGCAGACATAATATACTCATCTCCAAAAGTTGTTAAATACAAGAACTTTTCTGTTATTTTTGTTGGTTCAAATGGAGGAATACTCCACGCCTTTAAAGCAGGTTATATTTCCCAGGCAGGATTATCTGAAAATCAGGTGGCAAAATTACAAAATGGTGCCTTGTTAGCAGGGACAGACCAGTTAGGGGAAGAGATATGGGGATTTATACCAAAAAATGCCCTGCCTTATCTTAGATACCTGCCGGACCCAGATTACTGCCATATATACTTTGTAGACCTTACCCCATACGTTTTTGAGTACAAAAACAGGAAAATCCTCATAGGAGGGATGAGGCTGGGGGGAGCCTGCGGATGTAAAGGGGAAAATTGCGTAAACCCACCTGAGGACACATGTTCTAAAGGGGAGGAGTGTGTAGGGCTGTCGTCATACTTTGCCCTGGACATAACAGATCCAGAGAACCCAAAGTTTATGTGGGAGTTTACAGACAGGGATTTAGGGTTTAGTTTTTCAGGGCCTGGAGTTATAAGGAAGAAGGATAAGGGGTATGTATTATTTGCCTCAGGGCCCACAAACTACCAGGGTGATTCAGACCAGAATCTTAAGCTTTTTGTTGTTGACCTTGATACTGGCGAGCTTGTAAGGAAGATAGATACAGGTTTGCAAAATGCATTTGGAGGTAGGCTTTTTACTGAAGGGCTAGATGCTGATGAAGATGGCATTACAGACTATGTTGCCTTGGGTTATGGAAGAAAAGATGGTAGTATGGACAACTGGAAAGGGGGGTTGATATTCTTTGATGTCAGGTCTGATATTCTGGATCTTTGGAACTACGATATATATCTAAGGGATGCCCAGGGTCCTATACTTACAAAAGTTGAATACATGAAATGCTTTAATAAATGGTATATATATTTTGGTAGTGGAAGATGGTTCTATAAAACTGATAATCCTTTACCAGGTCAAAGGGAAAGACTCTATGGAATTCCTTTGAACTGCGGTGTTTACGGCTGTTCTCCAAATACTTCCCTTGCGGATGTTACGACATCTACCCAGTCTGTATGTATAGATGCCCGGAATGGGGTTATAAGAGCCTGGTACATAGAGCTGAATCCAAATGAAACCGGCTATATGAAGGAAAGGGCATTAACAGACCCTGCAGTAACAAAAAGAAATATCATCATTTTTCCAACAACCCAGCCGACGGCTGATCTTTGTGGTTTTGGTGGAAGAAGCAGGGTCTGGATTTTAAACTGTGCAACAGGTGGAGCTTTGACTGATGAATGTGCCTCTTATCCTATAGAGAAGGCTAAAGGGGTTATTCTTCTTCAGCTTTCAGGGGGAGATATTAGAGAAATAGAGATAAAAGATTATTTGGAAGAAGCAGGAAAAAGAACTTCTGAATTTTTTGTTGGAACATTACCAGAGGACAGCCAGCAGCCTATAGAAGCAGGGATAAAAAACAATACAGGAGAAATTCTCCTCTGGCTTGAAAGGTAAACTACCAGGGGTTTTTAGTTCCAACTTCCCCCTGGGATTTTGGATTTTCCTTTTTCTTTTCCTCCTTTATTTTTACAACTGTTTCTTTCTTCTGGTTTTTCTGATTTAAATTAACAATAAGATTTGTAAAAAGATATAGCTTTTTGATTTTTTCATCCTCTGGAAATAACTGGTATAGTTCTTCCAAGATTTCGTGGGCTTTATAATACCTGCGTTTTAATGTATAGATGTATGCTGTGTTGTATTTTATCTTTTTCTTTAGATTAAGATCATCTGTTTTTATATTTTTCAATATATTTAAAGCTTTATCATAAAAGCCCCCTTTTATAAATGAAACAGAAGCATTGTATAAATTTTCAGGTCTTTTATCTTCTAAAAACTCTTCCCCTGCTTTCTGGTATTCACCAAACATGTAAAATATATAACCGGTTATCTCACCGCCATAAGATACAAAGGGGAATAAAATAAGGACAAAAAGTATTTTCCTCAGGAAAAACCTGAGAAAGACAACTGCAAGTGTGAAAACGGCAATAAATGGGGAGATATGTATATAGTCTGGTATTTTGAGTATCTCCTTCCTTGTTTTTTTGGATATTCCTTTTATAAAGGAATATATTTTTCTGATGTCTGAATCATCTTCTGTATAAAAAACGGAAATACCTTTTGTTATCTCAGATATTTTGGTTATTTCTGTGTTTAGTTTTGAAATAGCCTTAAACCCAGGTACAGTTCCCCCTTTTTCTGTTCCTATTCCGTAATACACAACTCTGGTTTTCATCCTTTTTGCAAGTTCCAGTATCTTTTTTATATCTTCATCTCCACCATCTGAAACGAGGATGGTTATATTTTCTTTTCCAGAGAGAATAGAGTTTGATATGCTGAGTCCTTCCAGGATGTTTGTACTCCCTTTTAAGGGGATATTAAGGGAGGTTATTACATTTTTAAGTTTTTCCACATCTTCCTGGGGATAGGAAATAATCTCCCCTTTATCCGCAAAAACAACAATTCCTATTCTAAGACCTTTTAGCATATCAATAAGTTTTAGTATTTTTTTCCTTCCTGCTTCAAATCTGTTTGGCTTTATATCCGATACAGCCATAGAAAGGGAGTGGTCAAGGAGAATAGCTACATCTGTATCCTCTTTATACAGTACCTTGTATCCTTTCTTTAAAAGGGGATTTGAAACAATCAGGGATATTAAAATGGCTAAAATAGATAAAAAAAGTACATCAAAAAGATTTTTTCTAAAGATAGAAAAGTACAGTATCAAAAAGAAAACTACTGAAAAACCTATCCATAAAGCCTCTTTATATTCAAAGACTATTTCCATAAAAGCATTACCACCGTTAAAATAAAGATAACTGTAAATATAAGAAAAATTTTCATCCTGTTTTTATATACAAAAAACAGGATTTTTAAGAGTAATTTTCTAAAGCCTTTTTCATACCTTGTTTTTTGGGTAAAAACCTCATCTATGACAGATAAAAAGACACCCTTTTTTACAGGTTCCTTTCTGTAGAGTTTTCTTTCTATCTGGTTTTTTAGATGTCTGAAGGAATAATCAGATGTGGATAAATATCTGTACAAACGTTTTATATCTTCCTCTTTTCCCATATCCAGTTTTAAGAGAAAATACACATCTTCAGGTAGGTATTTCTTTGATAGTCTAACAAGCAGGGCTGTTACTACAGCAAAAAGGATTAGAAAAAAGGATAAAAGGTAGTACCTCAGATTATACACAAGCAAAACTGCTTCATCAATTACAGATTTTTTTTCAAACAGCTCTGGATACAAGTTTTTGAATTTCTGTATATAAAATTTTTCTTTTTCTATTTCTGATAATTTTTTCCATGGTTCTTCAGGGGTTTTTTCTTTTGAAAGGGTTATCTCTTCTGTTTCAACAGTTATTACTTTCTTCAGGTAAGGATTAAAAAATGTAAACTTAACCGGTTTTATCTTTAGGCTGTCAAGATAGACAATTTTAAACTTCTCTTCCTGGTACACATATTCCATATTTCTATCTACTATATATCTAATTTTTTTCCCTGAACCATTTTTTACAATAAGGGTGTGTTTAGGTAAAAAAGGAAAGCCTTTACCTTTTATCTTTAAAGTGTAGGTTCCTACCCCATTTTTTCCTTCAAATTTTCCGTTGATAAAGAAATCTCCTACATAGGATATATCCTTTGGGATAGGCACAATCAGGAATGTTCTGTCAGAGGAAATACTTTTTTCCCCGGAAAACACATCAGACTGGTAGGAGATTTTAAAAGGAAGCAGGCTTTTTCCTTCTTTTAGAAAAAAAAGTACAAATGTTTCTTTAAGGGTATTTTTTTCAATACTTTTCTTCCTCTGGATAAAGATATTTTTCTTAATCATAGGCTGTATTTTTAAGTATTTGAGGGCTTCCCCTTTGTCTGAGGTTATCTTAAATACAATTTTTAAAGGTTCTTTTACATAAAAAATCTCTTTGTCAGGATATAAGATATCAATGTTAAATTTTACTTCCTGATTAAAAATTATTTCCTTTCCCCATACATAAGACGATAGAAAAAAACAAAAGATTAAAACCCTAAGCATACTTTTCCCTTATATTTGAAATAAAAAACCTTCCTAAAATTAAAATAAAAACAAGTAACAGGAATATTTTTATCCAGAAATCCACCGGTTTTTCAACTTCAAGTCTATATTCCTTTAGAAGTGAGGGTTCAAGGCTGTTTATTTCATTAAAAATATTTCTTAACGTTTTTTCATACTGTTCTTTTATAAAAAATGCTTTGCCGCCGGAGGATTCAGAAATTCTTTCAAGATTTCTAAAATTTTGACCGCTGCTTATTCCAATGGAATAGATCTTGGCTTTTATAACTTTATTTTTTGCTATATCATCCTCAATAGTATGGGTACTGTTAATATCTCCCCCATCTGAAAGGAGTATAACAATCTTGTTCTTCTGCTCAATCTTAAATATATTTAAAGCATCAATAAGTGCATCATACATTGCAGTTCCGCCCATATCAACCATTGCAGGATATATAGAGGGGATAATCTTAAGGAGGTATCCTTTGTCTGATGTTAGGGGGGTAAGCCTGAAAGGAAGATTATCAAAAACAACTATTGAAAATCTGTCTTCTTTACTTCTTTTTAGTAGAAAATCCCTTATTATCTCCTTTGCTATCTTTAATTTGTTTTTTTCTTTCATAGAGTTGCTAACATCCAGACAAAGTACAATGTTATAGACCCTTTTTTCAGAGTAGATATACTCTTTTTTATATAGATATACAGATAAAACTGTAAGTAAAACAGTTAAAAGTATCCATAGAAAGGGGATATATCTTACAGAAAATCTTTTTTGCTTACCAAACAGCTCTATATGGGGAAAAAATACAACTTTTTTACTTTTTATGAAAATAGAGCAAATTACAACACATAAAAGGGTAATTATTCCAGGGATAATAAAAAACCAGTACTTAATCTGTATTTCCATCACTAACTCTTTTTGTTTTTATGTACTCAAGAAATTTTTTTATAAGCTCAACAGTTTCACTGTCCAGCTGATTAACCTGCTTTTTGTATTTGTATTCTTCAAGCCTTTTTAAAAGCTCTGTATTGTAAGGGGTTTTGGTTTTGTAAATAAGGAACGTTATAGTATATGCAGTTTCCTTTGGATTTTTCAGGTTTATTCTTATCTCTTCCTTTTTGTCTTTTTTTATGGGAAAGGGAAATGTTTTTAAGGTTTTTAAAAATATATAAAATCCGGTTATAAATAAAAAAGGAATGAAAAAAAACAGAAATACTAAAACATAATCAACCTGTAGCGGATAAACCTCAAAAAGATCCATAATTTTTGTATCCATAAAATTTGAAATTATTTAGGTATATAAAACAGGCAATGATTACAATCAAAGGGAGGAAGCTTAATGCTTCTTCTCCCCTTTTGCCATTCTTATAGCGTGTTTTATTAAAGGTGCTATCATTCTTATGTTGTCTTTTACTCCTCCTGTGCTTCCTGGGAGGTTTATAACAACTGTTGAATCTCCTATTATTCCACATACACCCCTTGATAGTAAGGATTTAGGGGTAAATTTAATACCTACTATTCTCATGGCTTCTGAAAAGCCTATCATCTCTGTTCTGATAACCTCTCTGGTAGCTTCTGGAGTTGTATCCCTTTTACTGAACCCTGTCCCACCGGTTGTAAATATAACGTCCACTTTTCCTTCAAGATCCCTCAGTTTTTCAGCTAAAAGCTCTTTCTCGTCTGGAAGTATTTCATAATGGACAACACTACCACCAAATTCATCTTCTATTATATTTATCGCTGTTTTTCCACTTCTATCCTCTGCCTCTCCTCTGGCACATGTATCTGATAAAGTTATAACAGCACATTTTAAGCCTTCTAAGTCTTCAGCATAATCTGATTTCCCGCCTTTTTTAGAGACAAGTTTTATATCTCCTATCATCATGTTTTTATCAAAAGCTTTAAGCATATCATATACATTTAAAAGGGCTGCAGAAACCGCTGTTAAAGCTTCCATCTCAACCCCTGTTCTGCCTACACATTTGACCTCTGCAGTTACGTAAACCCCGTCCTTTTCCAGTTTTGTATCAACCTGAACGTGATCTATCATTATGTTGTGGCAGAAAGGTAAAATATCAGGGGTTCTTTTTGCACCTAAAAGTCCTGCCATCTGGGAAGCAAGGAGGACATCTCCCTTTGGAACTTTTCCCTTTTTTATCATTTCAATACTTTCTGGAGAGAGGTAAATTTTCCCTTCAGCTTTTGCTGTTCTTATTGTTTCAAATTTGTTAGAAACATCAACAGGTTTAAATCCCATAATCCTCTCCTTTATAAAGAAGTAAGCAATCCCATTATACCTTAGCCTCCACCTACAAATGTAACAATCTCCACCTTATCCCCATCTTTTAGTTTGTATGTTTCATACTCACTTTTAGGAATTACTTCCATCCCAACGGCTACAGCGTAATTTGGAACTTTGATGCCCAGAAGTTCAACTAACTCTTTTATCGTTAAACTCTCCTTTTCAAAAGATTTTTTTTCTCCATTTACAACAAGTTCCATCTTTTTCACCCCTTTTTTTTCAAAAATTTATAACCGCTTTAATGTTTATCCACCATGAGGAAAAACATCAACCTAATTTTATCTCTATAAACATACCAAATGGAACAGCAAGGCCGGTTATATAACCGCTGCCAGGTTTCAAAAATGGAAGCAGAGAAAAGATGTCTTCCTTTGAGTATTCAAAAAATGGAGATACAGCCTCAAGGTCATTCCTGTTTGTAAGCTTAAATATAACCTGGGTATTTAGCTGGGATAAAATATACTTACTTATATTTGCAGGTCTTTGGGTTATGGCAACCAATCCAAGGTTAAACTTCCTCCCCTCTGTTGCTATTTTACGTGCCATAGTGTAGGACAGATTTCCAGAACCAGCTTCAATTTCACCAAAACCTTTTTCAGGTGCGAAATTCTGGGCTTCCTCCAGAATAATAATCCTTTTTTTTCTATCTTCCCTTGATTTTCTGAATATTTCCTTCATTATAAGACCTGCTATATTGATACGGGATTGGGGATTTTCAATTTCCTTAAAATCAAAGATGATAATTTTTTCTTTTGATTTTAAAGAGTTTAGTATCTCATCTGAAATTTTAGGCTGATTTTCAACAGATTTTTCTCCATAATCTTCCTTTAGAAGGTCAAGAAGAATAAACATCTCATTTCTAAGGGGGCTGTCTATCTCTGTAAGCTGGGAAGCTTCTATTATAATATCCTCAAGGGTTTTTTCTTTTAGGGAGTTTGCGTTAATATCAGGTTTTAAAGAAAGTCTAAAAAAAGATACAACCCTTTTTTCTTCAAGGGATTTTTCCTGTATGGGAATACCGTAGTTTTTAAATATCTCTTTCATCTGGCTTGCGGTTGTAGGAAAAATGGTGTTTTCAAATGGGATATTTTTTATACTTTTTACCCCTGCTTCCTTTAAAAGATTGTAATACTCCCCGTAAAGATCAAAAATAAAAAATGTCACCCCTGTGTTTTCTGAGTTCTCCAGTACCCTCCTTACAAATGTGGTTTTCCCTGAACCTGTTGTTCCTAAAACAGCCATATGCATAGTGTATATTTTTTCCAAGTCTAAAAAAGCCTTTAAAGAGGTATTAAACAGCTTTCCAAAGGGAACCGGATTTCCCATAGGATATCCAGAGTGGTTTATTTTAAGTATATCTTCTATTTCTTCCTCTTTTTTCAGCAAGAAAAAAGGGGAGCCGGAGATAGGGGGAACAACAGGTGTTTTTAGGATACTTTCTTTTTCTCTTATTTTTTCTGGGTTAAACTCTGCAAGTATCTCTATATTACATAATGATATATCAGGATTGTTTTCATTCAAATATGCAAAAACAGCCGCTATTCTCCAGTATTTGTCTTTTTCTGTGAATATCTTTTTTAGTTTTTGGGGGTCAGAAAATACCCCTTTAGATAAAAATGTATAAAAAGATGAAAAAAATGATGAGGAAATATCCTTTACTGTTCCAACCCTGCCCAGATAAAAAGCCCCTTTAGAGATTGGTATTTTTATATATGTTTGCTCTGGAACAGCATCAAAAAGAATTCCTTCCCCGGTTCTTGAGTTTTGACAGTTCAGGATAATCCCCGTTATTTCAGAAAAAAGGTTAATAGAGTTTTCTGCTGTATTGTGGAATATCCTTTCAAGTTTTTGTATTTCCTTTTTGTCTTTTAAGACAACAGCCGTTTCTATATTTCCATCTTCTAAAAGGCCGGCATTAGTAATATTAGCCGATCCAACAACAGCCTCCTTTCCGTCAATAATCACAAATTTAGCATGTATGTCAGGGTTAAGAAAAATCTCCCCCTTTTTTTCTTTTACAAACTTAAACAACTCCCTGTCTGTTATAAGCAAATCTTCAAGCTGAGATGTTCTTAAAATAATCTTTATAGGAACATCTTTGACTATCTCCTTTAAAACATCAAGTTTTATCCATGGAGAGGATATTAAGATGTATTTTTCCGCCTTTTTTGAGGCCTTTAGCAGATATGGATATATCTCCTCTTTTTTTAAAATATGCATTTTGCAAACCGCCTATGAAAGTCCCAGTATTATATAATGTTAATGATAAAACTTTTTGTGGAGGAGTTTAATGGCTGTAAAGGTTGCTATTAATGGGTTTGGAAGGATTGGTAGAAATTTCCTCAGGGCCTGTGTAGGAAATCAGGAAATAGAGATAGTAGGTATAAATGATTTAACAGATGCCCATACCCTTGCCCATTTATTAAAATACGACTCTGTCCATGGAAGATTTAATGGAACAGTTGAAGCAAAAGGAAATAGTATTGTTGTAAATGGAAAAGAGATAGAGGTTACTGCAATAAAAGACCCTTCTCAGCTTCCATGGAAAGATTTAGGGGTTGATGTTGTTATTGAATCTACAGGAGTTTTCAGGGATAGGGAAGGTGCAGGAAAACATTTAGAGGCAGGAGCTAAAAAGGTCATTATATCTGCACCAGGAAAAAATCCAGACCTGACAGTTGTTTTAGGGGTTAATGAAGATCAGTATGATCCAGAAAAACACCATATAATCTCTAATGCTTCATGTACAACAAACTGTCTTGCCCCTGTAGCAAAAGTTCTGAATAATGAGTTTGGAATAGTCAAAGGTTATATGGTAACAGTTCACGCCTATACAAATGACCAGAGGATACTTGACCTTCCCCATAAAGATTTAAGAAGGGCAAGAGCTGCAGCTGTAAACATAATACCTACAACAACAGGGGCAGCAAAGGCTGTTGGTGAAGTTCTTCCGGAACTTAAAGGTAAACTTGATGGAACGGCAAGAAGGGTACCTGTGGCAGATGGTTCACTTGTTGATCTTACTGTTGTGGTAGAAAAGGAAACAACTGAAGAAGAGATTAATGCAAAAATGAAAGAGTATGCTGAAGGTGCTATGAAAGGGATTTTAGAGTACACAGAAGATCCTATTGTGTCCCAGGATATTGTAGGAAATCCCCATTCCTCTATATTTGATGCCCTTTCCACAAAGGTTATAGGTGGAAACTTTGTCCATGTATCCTCCTGGTACGATAATGAATGGGGTTATTCAAACAGACTTAAAGACCTTGTTCTATTTATGGCAAAAAAAGGACTTTAAAAAAAATGCCCCAATTGGGGCATTTGAATTTTTTATAAGGAGATTAAAATGGCTGTAAAACTGTATCCGATTGCAGAAAAATTCAACGATAAAGAAGCTTACTCAGAAATACTTCTTGAGACCCCTGAATTTGCCATTTTTCATGTTTATGTTAAAAAAGGACAGAAGGTAGAGCTCCATAAGTCTAAATCTTTTATGATTATCACTGTTATCCAGGGAAAGGGAAATTTCTTTGTAGGAAGTGAAAAAAATGTGGAACATCTTTCAGAAGAAGAAACAATTGTTTATGAAAAAGGGGAACTCCACGGCTATGAAGCTGAAGAAGATATGATAGTTCAGGTTGTAGCAGTTCCAAATCCATTACTGCACCAGTTTGATGAAGATTAGCCTTTACAAAAAGATGTTAAGGTTTTAAGTTTTTTAGTATGAAGAAAAGATTGGTTCTTGTTGATGGATCATCTTACCTATACCGTGCGTTTTATGCACTACCGCCGTTAAAAAGCCCAAAAGGGGAGCCAACAGGGGCTATATACGGTTTTTTAAGGATGATATCCTCCTTAATGGGGGACCTATCTCCGGAGTATATTGCCGTTGTCTTTGATTTACCAGGGAAAACCTTCAGACACGAAAAATATCAGGAATATAAGGCAAATAGAAAAGAAACTCCAGATGATCTTAAGGTTCAGATACCAAAAATAAAGGAACTTATCAGACTTTGGGGAATAAAAATAATAGAAGTTCCAGGTTATGAGGCAGATGACATTATAGCAACCCTCGCAAGAAAAGGAAAAGAAAAGGGATTTGAGGTTATTATCGTTACGCCAGATAAAGATATGATGCAATTGGTGGAAGAGAATATAAAAATACTGAACCCTGTCAGCGGGGAGATATTTGATGTGGAAAAAGTAAAAAAGAAGTATGGAGTTTATCCAGAAAAATTTGTTGAGTATCTGGCCATGATTGGAGACACAGTTGACAATATCATAGGAGTTAGAGGGGTGGGTCCAAAGACCGCCTCTAAACTCCTAAATCAGTACGGAAGTATTGAAAATATACTAAAAAATATTGACCAGCTAAAACCAAAACTACAGGAAGCTTTTAAGGAAGCCCAGGAAAGACTTCAGAAAAATGTGTTTCTTGTTAAGTTAAAATCTGACATTCCTTTAGAGATTGATGTGGAGGATTTAAAGAAGGAAAAGGCAGATCTCCAGAAACTAAAAGAGGCCTTTGAAGAGCTTGGTTTTAAGTCTCTGATAAAGGAAATTTCAAAACCAAAGAAAGAGGAAGTAAACCTGAAGCAGAATACTTTATTTTAGGGGTTGAAATGGCTAAAAGGAAGAAGAAGAAGTGTGAAGGGGTTAAACCGCCATTTACAGAAAAAGAGCTAATTGAGAGGTTAAAAAAACACTTTCCTGAACCAAAAACAGAGCTTAATTTTAGAAATGTTTTTGAACTTGTCATTGTAGTGGTTTTATCTGCCCAGACTACCGATAAAAAGGTAAATCAGGTATCCCCAAAACTTTTTGAAAAGTACCCTACCCCTTATGATCTTGCAAATGCTCCCCTTGAAGATCTTTATGAAATTTTAAAACCTATAAATTACTACAGAAAGAAGGCTGAAAGAATTAAGGAAATAGCAAGGATTATTGTTGAAAAATACAACGGAAAAGTTCCTGATACCCTGGAAGAGCTGATTAGTTTTCCAGGGATAGGAAGAAAAACTGCATCGGTAATACTTGTAAATGGATTTGGAAAACCTGCTATTGTTGTTGATACCCACGTTAAGAGGGTCAGTAAAAGGCTTGGTTTAACATGCCATGATGATCCAGAAAAAATAGAAAAGGACCTTGCAAGATTTTTTTCTAAAGAAAACTGGGCATATATATCAAATGCTCTGGTTTTATTTGGAAGGTATATATGTACTGCCAGAAATCCAAAGTGTAAGGAGTGTTATCTTGTTGATATATGCCCGTATGATAAGAAAAATCTTTAGCCTTTTTGTAGTTTTTTTAATAGGTTGCGGAGGATCTTCAAGCTCCCCTGGTCCCCATATAACAAAGTCAAAAGGAGAATTTGCAACAGCGAGCATATACGAAAATCAAAGGCTTAAATGGGCTTCAAATTTTAAGATAGTTGAAGTTGGCGAACTGGAAATAACCCGGGATCAGATAGACTTTTTAAGAAAAAAAGGTGTTGAAAAAATATTTGTTTACCGGTGGATGCCGGCAGGTTACCATTATACATCTGGGGATGATGATCCGTTTATGGACTGGGTTTATCAAAATAGATACACACTTACATTAAATCCAGAAGGTCCATTCCCCCACTGTAATGAAATGGGATATACATGGTGTCAGGATTATTATTACGACTTTGGAAATCAACAGCTTGTGGAACGCAGGATATCATTTATAAAAGAGAAAACCTTAAACAGAGGAATAGATGGTATTTTCTTTGATTGGGCAAGTGGAGTGTTTATTGAAGAGGAGGCTTACCGCCCTATAAAAGATAAATTTTACCAGCTTCATCCAGATGGGGATTACTTTAGATATGTTTCTGATTTTTACAATGCACTTAGGAAAGAAGGTGTTATGGTTTTTACAAATCAGGGTTTTAGAAAGGCAAGCTACCATCTTCCTGTTGTTGATTATGATATGACAGAAAGCTACATAACCACTGATGATATTTTAAACAAAAAAGCCTGGATAATATTTAAAGATGAAACCGGAAAAACTGTTAAAAAATTAATGGATATTCCTATAACAAACTACTATCCTGTATCTGTGGATGTTCCATCCCTGGAAGATACAGCTTACTATATGAACTATCTGGAAACCTTGAAAAATCAGTATTCTGGAAAAAATTTTAAAGGGTTTGTGTATATGAATTACGCTTCCCCTGAACTTGAGAAAGTTGGAGAGATGGAAGGATATCCAGTTTTTAAGGCAAAAACTCCAAAAAATGCTATTTTTTTCTCCTACGCTATGGGAAAACTTTGTGGGGAATTTGTTTACACAGAAGTTCCCTTAGACCACTCCTTAGAAAAAGAGGATCTTTATTTCTACAGATTAGGAAGTCCTTTAGGAGATTCCTTTGAAAAGATAGGGGATCAAAAATATGTAAGGTTTTTCTCAAATGGATTTGTTATAGCAGGTTTGTGGAAGGATCCCCAGAAGTTAACAGTCTCTTCCCCTTATCTGAAAAATGGTTTTGTGTATGACATTTACAATAGAAAATGGTTAAAAGCAGACAAAAATTCTATTGAAATAGAAATAAAACCTCATTTTGATCATATACAAAACAAAATAGTTCCCATTGGAAGGGTTTTTGTTTACAGCGATTAAGGAGGACTATGATGGAGTATGTAATTCCTGTTGTAGAAAGATTAAAAAGGGAAACTGGAAAAATTCTTATTTTTACCCATGAAAATCCTGATGGAGATGGGATAGGAAGTATGCTTGCCCTGTGCTCTTTCTTAAGAAAAAAAGGGAAAGATGTTACCTGTGCAATGAAAGATCCCCTACCCCACATATACGATTTTCTTCCAAATGCAAAGGAAATAAAAAAACTTCCCCTTGAAGAGGAGTTTGATCTTGCTGTTTTAGTTGATGCTGCGGGAGCTTTTAGAGCAGGGGCTCCAGTTAACGCCAAAGAGATTGTAAGAATAGACCACCATATTGGTGGAAATATAGAAAGTATTTATGATTATGTTGATCCGGATGCACCTTCAACAACTATGGTCATAGGAAGGATACTGAGACACTGGGACGAAAAGCTTATAGATAAAGATATTGCAATGTGTTTGTATGCCGGTCTTTTAACAGATACAGGTTCATTTAAGTACAATAACGTTGATAAAGAGACATTTCATTTTGCAGAGTTTCTTGTGGAGAAGGGGGTAAACCCAAGTTATATGTCAACAATGATTTTTGAAAGGAATAAATTAAGTACAGTTCTTCTTCTAAAGGAGGTTCTTGCAACCCTTGAGCTGTATGAGGAGGGAAAGGTTGCCTCCCTGGTTGTTAAAAGGGAGTTTTTAGAAAAGACAGGGGCTGAGGAGGAGGAAACAGAAGGCTTTGTAAATTTTGCAAGAGGTATAGAGGGGGTTGAAGTGGCTTTTATTATGATCCAGAAGCCAGACCTTATTACATGGAGGGTTTCCCTAAGGGGAAAAGGAAATATTAATGTGCAGAATATAGCAAAAAGACTTGGCGGTGGTGGACATAAAGACGCCGCAGGATGCAGAATAAAAGGTTCAGAAAGGGAAGTTAAGGAAAAAATACTTAGAGCTATAAAAGAAGAAATAGAAAAAACACTGTCAGGTAAGAAGGAAGAGGTTTATGCTTAAGGGGCGAAGGCCCCTTTTCTTTAAAACATACCTGGAGGTTTTCCTGTGGATGTAACGAGCCTTTCCACAGGTTCCCCGCCTAAAATATGTTTTTCTATAATTTCTGGGACATCTTCAGGTTTTACATTTCCATACCATACAGCATCAGGATAAACTACAACTGTAGGTCCCATCATACAGGGTCCCATACATCCAGTTGGCGTAACAGCCATTTTATCAAAAAGGTTTTTCATCATAAGCTCTTCCTGAAATTTTTGAAAAACCAGTTCTGATCCATTTGCACCACATGAAGGCATACCTGGTGGTTTTCTCTGTAAACATACAAATACATGTTTAAATTCCGAAGCCATCTTTTACCTCCGCTTTTTATTTTATAGATATTCTAACGTTCAGCATAAAAATTAAAAAATGATTTTGGTTATATTAAAAAGTAATTGACATAGGTCAAAGCCAGGTTTATACAAGGGGAATAAGATTTAACAAAAAGTATTATAGGAAAGGTGGAAAATGAGGAAAGTATTTCTGTTTTTGGTATTTTTGATAACAGTTTCTATATCCTACGGTTATCAGTTTTACGGTTTTCCGTATTTTCTAAAAATAAATGATTTCCAGCTAACAAACCAGGACGGAAAAAAAGTAAAATTTTCAGATTATAAAGGCAAGTATGTCCTGATCTTTTTCGGATATACCTACTGCCCTGATGTATGCCCTACAACTATGCTCAGAATACAGGAAACACTGGATGAACTTGGAGATTATAAGAAATACATAAAAGTTTTATTCATATCTGTAGATCCTGAAAGGGATACACCAGAGGCATTAAAAAAGTTTATATCCTTTTACGATCCAACTGGAAAGTATATTGAAGGATTAACAGGAACCCCTGAAGAGATTAAAAAGGTTGCTAAGCAGTTTAAGGCATACTACAAAAAAGTTCCTATAGAAAATAAAGAAGTTGGATACCTTGTTGATCACAGTGCCTACATATACCTTATAGATCCAAAGGGAATTCTCCGTCTTATATACAGGCCTGCAAATGATGATCCCAAGAGGATAGCAGAAGATATAAAACATGTAATAGATATGTTTACCAGAAGATAAAGGAGGTTTTTATGAGAAAATTTATTATCTTTTTTTTAGGATTTATAACATTTTCTTTTGCAAAACCTGTTATTGAATTGAAAAACCCATGGGTCAGGGCTGTTCCCCCTACATCAAAAAATACAGCTTTATTTTTAACTATTGAAAATAAAGGAGATGAAGAAGATATCCTTTTATCTGTTAAAACAGATACTGCAAAGATGGTGATGATACATGAAACGGTTAATGAAAATGGTATTATGAAGATGAAGCATGTTCATCACCTTAAAATACCCCCTAAATCCGTTGTTAAACTAGAACCTGGCGGACTTCATATTATGGTTATGGGACTAAAAAAACCCCTAAAGGAGGGGGATAAAGTCAGGTTTACCCTGATTTTTAAGAAAACAGGGAAAATAACAATCTCAGCACCAGTTTTAAGGAAGTAATTTATTATTTTTTCTTTCTTAAACTAAGCAGCCAGTCCACAATAAGATTTATTTCTTTGTCGTTAAAATAGGGTTTTTGGGCTGGCATATACATATCTTCTGGTTTTCCCATTTTTGTTTGAATATTTTCCTCAATCCACTTATTCCATTTACCTTTACTTCCTTCCTTTATGGATTTAAAAAATATTTTTCTAAGTTCCTCATCTGGGACATCTTTATATCTTTCTAAAATAACCATAAATGAAGGTGCTATGATGTTTCTTTTTACATCATGACACCAGGCACAGTGTCTGGCAAGTCTTTTTCCTTTTGTGATAGGGTCTATACTGTTTTCTTTGGCATAACTAAATGAAAACAAAAGACTTCCTGCTAGAATACTGTATATAGTTTTTTTCATATTACAACCTCCTTCAAAAATCTTTTTTACTGAATTTTTTCAATCCTACAAGTAGCGGAATAACTGTCCATAAAAACATTACACCAAGGGAAACTCCTTTTCCAAATGATGTACTGAAGAAGTTTTTGAAAATTGTTCCTGTATACCCTAAAAGCGCAGCTACATCAAGCTGAAGAATAACAAATATCCTTGCTATATCAACGGGGTTTAGCATAGACAAAGCAAGAACTGGTTTTTCAAGGGGATAATCTCTAAAAAGTATAATAATTGCTAAAATAATCCCATCGTATATGAGGGTTGTGTATAACCACAGCAGTATTGATGCTCCAAAGCCTTTAACCCTATCCTCAAAAAATGTCGTTATCATAAAAGAAAATGCTATAAATATAAATGTTAAAAAAACACCTGAAATAACAAGGGAGCCATATAAATAGTATTCTGGGGGGGTTTCTATATCCTTCAAGAAATAAAGGTAAGGAATAACAACCCCTAAAAGGAAGCTAATAGAAAGGGCAAAAGATACACCTAAATACTTTGATAAATATATACTTCTTCTTTTAATAGGCTGTGACAGTAAAAGCTCTATAAAATTTCTGGAATCATACATAAAAATGGTACCTAACATAAGACTGATAAGGGGAACAACAAGGATAACAATGTTTAAAAGGGTTGATACAACCTTAGGAGGTGATTTTGTAAAGTAAAACAAAAGGGATGTTAATCCTAAAAAGAAAATAAAATAGAATATAATCCATTTATTTCTGTACATATTGTAAAGTTCATATTTGAGAAGTTTAAGCATGGTATCCCTTCTCCATAAGCTTGGCTATAGCCCTTTCTAAATTCCTTTCCTGGGAACGGTTTATTATATCTTCCACTGTTCCGGTGATGTGTATTTTACCTTCAAGGAGGAATACTATTTCATCAGCCATTTCTTCCACCTCACTCATAATATGGGACGTTAAGACAACAAGCTTACCTTTTTCAACCTGCTGTCTGACTTTATCTTTCAAAAAACTACTGGAAACAGGATCAAGTCCAACAGTTGGTTCATCTAAAAAGAATATTTCTGGATTAAACATAAAAGTAATAACAGCACTTACTTTTTGTTTTGTTCCTCCTGACAGGTTTTTTAATTTTTTATCCATGTATTTTTCAAGGTTAAATCTACTTATAAACTCATCTTTTATATCCTGGTTGAAACTCTCTTTTCTTATATCCACAAGCATATTTATAAGCTCTTTTAGTGTAAGGTTTTCCGGAAATACAGCTGTCTGGGGCATATAACCTATATATTTTCTGTACTCCCAGCTTTTCTTTACCGGTTCCCCTTTTACGTAAATTTCCCCTGAGGTAGGGATAACAAGTCCTAAAATGGACTTTATTAATGTTGTTTTCCCTGAACCATTTGGCCCAAGGATAGCTGTAACTCTACCTTCTTTTAGAGAAAGATTTATATCCTTTAATACTTCCTGTTTCCCAAATTTTTTATACAGGTGCTTTACTTCAACCATTTAAAAGGCCTCATTAGCGGTTTATTGTCTATAAGTTTTGAAGGTATAAGCATAGGAAACATCCTTTCTGTCAAATCAAGAAGATATATAAGAAAGCTTCTTATTAGTATAACCGATTGGGGATAATTTTCTGTTAAATAGCCAAATATAGAAACAGGTCTGTAAGGAACATCACCAAAACCGTCCCTGTTGAGATCAAAACCTTTATAATCACTCCAGTAATTTTCTGTGTATTTATTTGGGTTCTGGAATGAGTTTGTTACTACATTGAATGTATTTGCTATAAAATTGTTATGTTTTATAAGATTATTCTGGGAATTAGCCCATATTCTTATAGCCCATCCGTTTTCCACAAAATCATTTTCCTCTATTATAGTTCTGTTGGTATTATCGGCAAAAATCCCTGTTGTATTTTTGTAAAAAATATTGTGGTATATATAGCTGTCGTAGATTTCCTTTAATAGAAGACCGTAAGAGGCTCCGCCCCAGTTATATTCAAATTTATTATCTGCCATGTATACATATTTTGTATACATGACAGCCACTCCAGCTCCATTTTTTCTAAAAATATTTCCTATATAGTTATCCCTGTGGGAAAACATAAAGTGAAGTCCGTATCTTAGATTTTCCTCACTTGTGTTTCTTATAATGGTGCTTTTTTTAACAAATTCAAAATAAATACCATCTCTATGTCCTTTAATGTAGTTTCCTTCAACTAACATATTTTTACAGTGCCACAGATGAATTCCATTTCCAAAATTTGTTTCAATAGTTGACCCAAAAGCCTTTTTTAGATATTCAAGTTTAGCAGGGCCTATAACTTTGTTATTTTTTATAACCCCGTTTTTACAGCCAGCAAAGTAAATTCCCCAGAAGTTGTTTTTTATAATACAGTTTTCTATTCTTCCATTTTTTACCCTATTGAACTTTACCCCAGCTATATCTTCTATATCACTTTTACCAGAGTTTTGGATAACAAAACCCTTTATCAAAACGTTGTGGGCTTTTACAGTAATAACCTGATATTTTTTTTCTCCATCTAAAACAGGATATCCTTCCCCTATGAGTTTTATCTGCTTTTTTATGACTATTTCCCCTTCTTTATAAATCCCCTTCTTTACAACAATTGTATCTTTATCTTCTGCTATTTCTAAGGCTTTTTTTATTGAGTTTATCTGGCAGGTTTTACAGACAAATAGAGTTTTTCCATAGACCGAAGATACAAAGATAAGAAATATCAGGAATATTATCTTTTGTTTATCTGCCATTATATTTCCTAATGGTGGTGGTGTTTATGCTTTTTCTCTATCCACTCCTTTTTTACAAGTTCCAAAACATCTTTCCAGTTTAGTTCTTCACCACCGTATTTTTCTTTTACTTCTTTTAGATTTTCCTTTGTTTTATGGGCAGATATATTTAAGCTCATTGGGCTTGGGAGGTTTTTTGAATGTAAATAATAGGCTGTTTCGGCTTTAATAAATGATTTTGTTAAAAAATCTGGAACCCATAAAAATCCAACTGGAAGTTTTTCTTTATTTTCAATATAAAATGCTGCTAAACATTCTATACTGTCAAACTTGTACGGCTTTCCTGTTTTTAAAATAAGTTCTGAGCCGTATCTTGGATCTGTTATCTTCATTCTGCAGTAAGCACACTCATCAACACCGTAATTTATAGGAACAGGTTTATTTGATTTTTCACATGCTGCCAGGAAAAAGATAACAGCCGGTGCTATAAGGAGTAGCTTTATTATTATATTTTTTATATTTATGCCCATTTTTCTCCCTTTATTTTCTGAATTTTTCTATAACAGCAGCCACAATCCCCAGTAAAACAGAAACAACTGTTATATATACCCCTTTGTCGGGGAAAGAGCAGGCTTTCATATTCAGCAGTTTTTTACAGCCTATAAGTGGCGGTTGATAAGCCACCCCCGGGATTTTTATAGGAGCCCTCGGATCAAGGTTGTGTCCGTAGTCGTATTCCCATCTATAAAAATCTGCTATTCCAGCTATACCGACAATAACAAACAGTATAACCCACGCGTATAGAAGTTTTTTACTGCCGGTGATAGCTGTAAGAAAACCAAGTATGATAAAGAAACCAAAAATAAAGGGCATTATTTTTAATTCTAATATTTCTTCTGGTTTTATAGGCTTCATTCCGATGTAGTGGTTTAAAAGGTTTATGTTGTATAAATCGTGGGGTGACCCACCTGTTATGTTGTTGACCCATATAAACATCCTGAGGCCTTCAGGATACTGGGGAGCCCATAAAGTTATTTTCCATAAGGGAACAAAAAAAACCCCGATTAGTATTAAAGAAGCGAGGGCTATTAGCCCCCGAGATATCCAGCTCATTTTTTATCCTCCTATTGAACAGTTTTCATTTCATCTCCAGTTCCATACTTAATAGGAACATTAGCATTGGCAGGAGATACCCTTACATAACCCTGCATTTCCTGGTGTAGAGCAGAGCAGAAATCTGTGCAGTAGAAAGGATATACACCAGGAGCTTTTGGTTGCCATTTTATAGTGAGAGTTTCTCCAGGCATGATTAAGATGTTTGATGTTTTTGCTCCAATAACTGCAAATCCGTGGGGTATATCCCAGTCCTGCTCAATATTTGTTACGTGGAAGTAAACAGTATCTCCTACTTTAACCCCTTCTATGTTGTCAGGGGTGAAGTGGGATCTAATAGCTGTCATGTATACGTGAACTTCATTTCCTTTTCTTACAACTTTAGCTTCTTCTTCTGATTTTGTAGCGTAAGGGTGGGTATTCTTTTCAAGTTCAAAGATTTTTAATGTTTTTGGTGCTACAAGTTCAGCTGGTATAGCCTGGGCATAGTGAGGCTCTCCAAGTTCTGCAACATCCATTAGGAATTGAGGTTTGTCCCCTGAAATATCGTAAAGCTGTCCTGCGTGGGGTAGTTCTGGACCAGTTGGTAAGAATATATCCTTTGTAATTTTGTTCATAGGTAAAAGGTATTCACCCCAAGGTTTAGCAGAGTCTCCTCCAGGGATCATAAGGTGTCCAACAGAGTAGTATGTTGGAACCCTTCCGAGTATTTTACATTTTTCGTAATCGTATATAACAACGTCAGAGGATATGAAACAGGATGTATAAGCTCTTCCTTTACCGTCAAACTCTGTGTGTAATGGTCCAAGACATGGGTTAGGAAGCTCACAGTGGTTTATAGCTTCATATTTTAGGATTGGAATTCCGTCAACTTCCCCAGCAAACTGTTTGTTTTTGATTGCGTTTATCATTTTTTCAAATGAGTGGATTGGGATAACAGTAGCAAGTTTTCCACCACCTATGATGTATTTTCCATCTGGGGATACATCAACACCGTGGGGTGATTTTGGTGTTGGTAGATAGTAAATAACTCCAGGACATTCTTTAGGTATAATCCATTTTACTTTTGTTTTCCATTCTGTTCTTGCTATTCTGTCTCCCTCAGGTGGTCTGTAGTTATGGGCATATTTTGTTTCTACCTCTTTGTACTTTCCTTCAGCTATACACTGCTCAGCCCTTTTCCAGTTTACAGCTGCTATGTAGTCCTTATCCCTCTGGGATGCATTGATTTCAAGAAGTGTGTGGGCCTGTTCTGTATTGTAAGATGTGAAGAAACACCATCCGTTTGAAGGACCTTTTCCACAATGGGCAAGGTCGTAATCATAACCTGGAACTAAAATCTGGAAAGCTATATCCATTTCTCCAGGTTTGTCAGCCCTGATAAAAGTGATAGTTCCTTTAAAGTATTTTGGATATTCTGCTATAGCAACGTCTTTCTGTGGTATTGGAATAGAGAATCTTGTTGAAGCTGTTATATATTCGGAGTTTGGAGTAATAAATGAAGATGCGTGGTTTCCAGCAGAGAAAGGTATTTCTAAAATTTCTTCTGTTTCAAATGTTTTAAGGTCTATTCTTGCTACCCTTGGTGTGTTGTTTTCATTGATAAATAACCATCTTCCGTCTGGCACTCCATTTGTCTGGGAGAGTTCTGGGTGGTGTGTATCTCCCCAGGGTATCCAGCCGTAGCTTGTGTTTAGCATTGCTTTTGTTTCCTCAGAGTATCCATAACCGTTCATTGGAAATACTGAGAAAACAGGAATAACTTTTAAAAG
>CAZHWB010000002.1:0-5044 GCA_964536105.1 uncultured Aquificales bacterium
TACAAAGCTATAAAGGAGTATATAGACAGATATCCCTATATAAAGTATATAAAACATGATAAAAATCTCGGTCCTACAGGAAACTATAAAGCTTTGTTTGAATACGCTTCCGGTGATTATATAAAGTGGCTGGCTGATGACGATATACTTCTTCCTGAAGCATTAGAAAAACTCTCCTATTATCTGGATAAATATCCGGAAGTTAAGGTTGCCACCTCAGTGAGAACCGCTGTTAATGAAAAATTCCAGCCTATAAAGGGATTATTAGCAACAAAACAACTTTTTAAGAAAACCAGAGTTATATCCGGAAGATTAATAGGCAAAAAAAGCCTTAAAGATCTTCAGAACTATGTAGGTGAATTTTCAACATATATGTTTAGAAAGAAAGATGTTGATTTTGAGCTGTTTAAACTGGAAAATTTTGAATTTAGAGCAAATGCAGACTGGTTTTTCTGGCTTATGCTTGCAATAAAAGGGTATGTTGCCTATATTTCTGAACCTCTTTCTCTCTTTAGAATATCCCAGACAAATGATCAGCTAAATTCAGTGGTAAATCTCAAAGGCTTCAAAGAAAGCTTGTTTTTTATAAAAAATGACTTTTTTAACAGGCATTTTCCTTTAAAAAAGAAAGATAAAGTACACCAGCTCTCTGCTTATTTACATGGATTATTAATTTCAGACTTACACTTTTCCAGCAACAGTAAAACCTTTTCAGAGTATGAGAAACTCAAAAATGAGGCTATTCAGTACAACAAAGAACTATTAAAAACCAATGACAGAGAGCCTGTAAGCATAATATCCGTTACCTACAACAATGAAGAAACCCTAGAAAAGTTTCTAAAATCTGTACTTGGTTCTATAAAGAAAAAAGATGAACTTATTATTGTTGACAATAACTCTAAAGATAACACAAAACAAATTCTTGAAAGATTTGCAAAAAAAAATCCCCAGCTAAAAATAGTATTAAATCCAGATAACTACGGTTATTCAAAAGGAATAAATATAGGTATACAAAGATCAAAAAATCCATATTTGATTTTTTTAAAACCGGATACCATTGTTACATCACAATGGATAGATCTACTGCTCCAACACTTTTCAGATGAAAAGACAGGAGGAGTTGGACCATTAACAAATTATCCTATTCCTTTACAGCACTATCTAACTTATTATCCTTCTTTAAGAGAAGTTTATGTATCAGATTATGAGCTTGCTGCCCAGTTTATAAAAAATGAGTCATTTAAAAAATCTATTGAAAAAAAAGTGCTAATTGGATTTTGTTTTGCTACAAAAAAAGAAATCTTAGACAAAATAGGCTATCTGGATGAGGATCTATTCTTGGGAAACGATGATTTAGAACTTTCCTGGAGGCTAAGAGAACACGGATATCATCTAAAAGTTGCCCTTGATACTTTTATACATCACAAAGGACAGGTCTCTTTTAAAACAGAGAAAAAATCAAAAGTAAAGCATCTGATGCAGAAAAGCACAAATAAGCTGGCAGATAAGCTCATAAAATATTATGGATACGGAAATGTTCCCCACCCTGTAGATTTATGGGGAATTGATTGGTTTATCCCATCTGGAGATAAGTACAAGTATATGTTTAGAATAGGTAATCATAAAGCTGATCCTTTAAAAAAAGAAAATGTTGTCAATCAGAAAGTAGCAGTAATTCTTGTGAATTATAGAAATGTAAATGATACTTTAGAAGCTGTTTTCTCATTAATAGAACAAAAGCATGAAAATATTTCTGTCATTATTGTTGATAATTCTGAAGAAGAAAAATATATATATGAGCTTTACAATAAGTTAAACAAAGCTTATAAAAATGTAAACTTATATTTCCAGTATCAAACACAGGGAATTTGCCTAAACTTTTCAAAGGATATAATTCTCATAAAGGCTCAGGATAATTTAGGTTTTAGTGGCGGTAATAACATTGGTATTAAGATAGCAGAAAAGAATAATGCAGATTATATATGGATACTCAACACAGATACCGTTGTTAAAGATAATGCTTTAATAGAAATGTTGGAGACATCTCTGGTTTACAATGCAGATGTAACGACCTGTAAAATAATGGATTTTTATCAAAGGGACAAAGTCCAATATTCTGGTATCACTACTTATCCTATACTTCAAAATGATAATGAAGATATAATAAAAAGACCTCCTTTCCTCTCAGGAGCTAATATATTAGCCAAAACAGTTGTATTTAAAGAAGTTGGATATTTTGATGAAGACTTTTTCTTATACTTTGAAGATAATGACTTTTTTCAAAGACTTAACGATAAAAATAAAATAACTATATATACGCCTTTTACTTACATATACCACAAAGGAAGTATATCTACAGGAGGCTTCCTAAAGACTCCGTTGTCCATGTACTATTTTTCCAGAAATATGTTTCTAATATTGGAAAAACATGAAAAAAACGACTTTTCGCAAGCTTTACACTCAATAAAACAACTGTATCTGGAAAAATACAAAGATAAAAAGCTTTTAAAATCAATAATTCTCGGAGTTTATGATTTTGTTAGAGATATTAAAGGAAGAAGAGATAATCTTCTGGAAATAATAGACGGAAAAATAGAAATAAAGGCTGAAAATAAAATAGATGAAATATTTTTAAAATCCTTTTCCAAACCCAGAAAAAAAGAATTATTTTTTTCGTTTTTAGAAAACGTCGAAAAATATCTAAATGATACAAAAAAAATTAGAACAAAAAAGGAGAGTGGATGAGATGGATAGAAAAGTTTCTGTCTGTTTGATAAAAACAGATAACCTTAATCACATGGAAAAAGTTATTAATGCCCTTGAAGAAAACGCAGAATTTATAGAAGAAGTTATTTACACCGGTTCAGCTGAGGACTTACCAGAGGTTGATTTGAATGTAAAAACCCTTGGAATAGAAAGCGAAAACAAGGCTTTCCTTAGAAATGAAGCTTTAAAAGAGGCTTCACAGGATTGGGTACTGTTTTGCAGTACAGCTACAGAACTTGAAGACAGCACACTTGAAGAGTTTCTTGAAGTTTTGGAAGATGAATATCCCCAGGCTAACCTTGTATATCCAAATACTGTAAAAATAACTTCTGATAACCAGGAAATAGTTAATAATTACGACAACTGGTACGATAAAAAAAGGGTAATTCTACAGGGGCTTACAGTTGAAAAACACCTGCCAGAATGGGGAGTTCTTATAAAGAAGGAGCTTTTCCAGGATAAACTTTTTAATGAAGAATATAAGGATTATGAATTTTACGAATTTTTCTTAAGAAATTTTGAAGCTATAAAACCTGCCTTATCAGAACTTAGTTTTGTAAACGTATATGAGACAACATCTTTTATAGATACATCTTTTGGAAGCAAAATCATAAGGGATCAGATAGTAAATATTTATCCACTTACAGAGTTATTTCCCCATCTTAACTGGGAAAATGAAAATTTAGCCCAATCTACAGCATACACAATGATTGGGGATGCCCTTGCTGAATATCACGATTTTTACAACGCCTCAGACTATTATAGAAAAGCCCTTATATCATTCCACAATCAACATACATTAAAAAATTTAATAAAAGCCTATATAGAAATGGGTCTTTTTGACCAGGCAAAACAGATTGTATCAAAAGAGCAAGGACTGAGCCCGGAAGATATCGCAGACTTTAGCAGGTTTATTAACAAAATAGAAAGCTTAATAAGAGAAATAGAAAAGAAAGTTGAAGAAGGATTAATAGATGAAGTGTTATATTCACTAAATGATGTTATTCAGGTTTATCAGGGAGCTCCAATCTACAATATTGCAGGGGTTCTGCATTTTTATAAGGGTGATCTAGTTAATGCATACAGATTTTTCTATAAAGCTGTTATTATTAATCCCCTGGAAGAAAATATCCTCAGGAACTTAAGTGATGTTGCAAAGCAAATAGGAAAGGAAGAAGAGGTTATCTCCCTTATTAACAGAATTCTTTCAACCCAGGAAACAAAAGTAAGCTAAAAGGGGAGTTTCTCCCCTTTTTAACTAAAAATACGCTCTAAGTCCCCTTCCGTAAGGGAGGGGATACAGAGCGACGCCGCAAGGCGTTGTTGACAAGCGTCGGTTCTGACCATAGAATAAAAGCATGGAATACAAGCTGGACAAGGGATGTCATTCTGTATATTCACTTCAGTTCCACCTTGTATTAGTGGTAAAGTATAGGAAAAAAGTTCTTGTAGGAAAACTTGCGGATAGGCTAAAAGAGATAGTTGTGGAAGTAGCAGAACACTTTGGTATTGAGATAATAGAACAGGAGACAGATAAAGACCACATTCACATTTTGTTTTCCGCAAGACCTACGATTATGCTTTCAAGATTTGTGAACTCGCTCAAATCAGTAACTTCAAGGAAACTTAGGAGAGAGTTTCCAGAAGTTATGAAAAGAGAGTTGTGGGGTGGGAAGTTTTGGTCTCCATCCTACTTCATAGCGACAACTGGACAGGTCAAACTGGAGGACGTAAAGAGATATGTCCAGAGTCAAGGAAGAAGATAAGTTTTTGCTTACTTATAAGTTCATAGCTTATCCTACAGCGTTACAGGAATACAAACTGGAAAACTGGCTTTTTGCTTTATGCTGGCTCTACAACCATGCACTTGAAGAAAGGAAAAGAGTCTGGAAAGAAGAACAAAGAACTGTAAGGTATTCGGAACAGCAAAATAATCTACCTAAGCTCAAGAAAAAAGAACCGATACTAAAACTTGTTCACTCTCAGGTTCTCCAGGATACACTCAGGAGAGTAGATAAAGCATTTCAGAATTTTTTTCAGGACTTAAAGAGAAAGAAAAAAGGAGAAAAAGTCAAGGTAGGTTATCCCAAAAAGAAACCGACAGCGAAATACAAGTCCCTCACATTTCCACAAGTCTGGATGAAACAGAAAGGGAAAATAGTTCCTATAATCAAATTGGAAAAGAAAGACAACCGATTTGCAAACTTGCACTTACCTAAAATAGGGAAGCTCAAAATAAGACTCCATAGAGAAATAGACTGGACGAAAGCAAAAACAG
>CAZHWB010000003.1:0-6872 GCA_964536105.1 uncultured Aquificales bacterium
AATAAGGATTAAAATTTTTCTCATTTTATCTCCAGGTTAGTTTTTTCTAACTAATCTATAATATATCCTGTTTATGCTAAAATCTATCAAAAAAACTATGGAGACTGTATGAAAGCATACGCACTTCAGGTTAACCTAAGGCTTGGAGATATTAATTACAATACTGACAAAATTTTTTCCTTTATTAAAGATATAGAAAAGAACTCCCTTCTTTTGCTTCCAGAGATGTTTTCATCAGGTTTTGATAATGAAAATCTTGAAAAACATGTTAAGGAAACACCTAAAGTTCTGAAGCATCTAAAAGCCTTCTCCAGGGAAAAAAATGCCGTTATATCAGGAACTTTACCTGAAAAATCCCGGGGGAAAATATACAACAAAGCTTTTATTATTGATAAAGGAGAAATTATATACAAGCAGGCGAAGGTAAAACTCTTTAAACCGACAGGGGAGGATAAGTTTTACAAAGCTGGGAAAAATTTTGAGGTTGCTGAAACATCTGTGGGAAACCTTGGGATAATGATATGTTTTGAGCTTAGATTTCCAAATATATCCTACACCCTTAGAAAAAAAGGAGTTGAGATAATTCTTATTCCTGCCCAGTGGGGAAAACCAAGGAAAATGCACTTTGAGGTGCTGTCAAAGGCAAGGGCTATAGAAGATCAGTGTTTCCTGGTTGCAAGCAATACAACAGGAAAAATAGGAGATATAGAGTATGCAGGAAGTTCAGGGATATATTCACCCTGGGGGGAAACTTTGGCCTTTGTAGATGAAGAAGAAAAACTTATAGAGGCGGATATACATTTATCAGAGGTTTATAAGATAAGAAACCAGATAAAAATGGAAATTTAAGGAGGTTGTTAATTTGGACTACAGGGAAAGATTAAAGGAGCTTATTAAGGAAAGGGCTTTAAAAGTAGCAGACAAACCTATTTTCAAACTTTCCTCTGGTAAGATGAGCACATACTACATGGATTTGAGAACAATAACCCTTGATCCTGAAGGGGGATACATAATAGGCAACCTTATATTTGAAATGATAAAAGAAAAAAATCCTGATGCAGTTGGCGGACTTACCCTTGGGGCGGATCCTATAGCCTACGCCACATCAATGATATCCTACATAAACAAGAAGCCTATAAAACCCTTTGTTGTAAGGAAAGAGCCAAAAGGTCATGGAACTGGAAAGCAGATTGAAGGAAATATTGAGCCTGGGGAAAATGTATTTATAGTAGAAGATGTTGTTACAACAGCAGGTTCCTCCCTTAAAGCAGCAAAGGTTGCCAGGGAATTTGGTTTAAATGTACTGGGAATTATAGCAATCGTAGACAGGGAGGAAGGAGGAGAAGAAAATATCAAGAAAGAGGGATTTGAATTTTTCCCAATATTCAAAATATCTGAGTTTCTAAAAAAATAAGGAGGTTCATATATGGGAAAACTAGCTTTCGTTTTTCCGGGACAGGGTTCCCAGTATGTTGGTATGGGTAAAGATGTGTATGAAGCATATCCCCAGATACAGGAGCTACACCACAGGGTAAATGAGAAGCTTGGTTTTAATCTCACAGATATAATTTTTGGGGATGAAGAAAAACTCAACCTTACAGAATATACCCAGCCAGCCCTTGTTTTAACATCTTACAGTCTTTTATTTGCACTTAAAGATAAAAAAGAGATATATCCTGATTTTGTAGCAGGTCATTCGTTAGGGGAATTTTCAGCATTAACTGCAGCTGAAAGTATTGACCCTGTTGATGCTGTGTGGATAACCCATATAAGGGGAAAGCTTATGCAGGAGGCTGTTCCCCAGGGGGTTGGAGGTATGGCAGCTATTATCGGGCTTCCTGCACAGGAGATAGAAAATGTATTAAAAGATATAAATGGAACAGTTGAAATAGCAAACTACAACTCTTATGAGCAAACAGTTATATCCGGAGAAAAGGAAGCTGTAGAAAAGGCTATGGAGATATTAAAAGAAAAGGGAGCTAAGAAGGTGGTTCCTCTAGCTGTTTCTGTTCCAGCCCATTCATCCCTCTTAATTGATAAGGCCAGGGAGTTTGAAAAGTACCTTAACGAAATTCCTATAAAGGAGGCAAAAGTACCTGTCGTATCAAATATAACTGCTAAGCCAATAAAAACAGAGGAAGAAATCAGAAATGAACTTGCAAAACATTTTTATTCCCCGGTAAGGTGGGTACAGTCTGTTGAGTTTATGGTAAAAGAAGGGGTGGATACGTTTATTGAAATTGGTCCTAAAAAGGTACTGACAGGACTTATAAAAAGAATTGCAAAAGGAACAAAAACTGTTAATATCCAGACACTGGAGGATATAGAAAAGCTTTAAGGAAGCCTTTTTAGGCTTCCCTTTCACGAAGATAAAACAATTTCTTTTAATGCCTGGATAAAAAGGGGATGGGTTTTTAAAGTTGGAATTCTTACATAATCTTTTATTCCCAAATTTTTGGCAAGTTCCCCGTACTGGATATCAAGCTCGTACAGCGTTTCAGAATGCTCTGAAACAAATGAAACAGGTATAACGGCGAGCTTTTTTATCCCATCTTTAGCCAGCTTTTCTATAAGCTCGTCTGTCATAGGTTCAAGCCATTTTACAGGGCCTATTTTACTCTGGTATCCAAGGGAATAATTATTTTCAGGAAAATGCTCCATTATAAGTTTTACAGTTCTTTCTGTTTGCCTCTGGTAAGGGTCCCCTTGCTGTATAACTTTAACAGGTAGAGAATGGGCAGAAAAAAGGAAGTGGTAATCCCTGTAGTCTGGAAGGTTTTCTTTTATATTTTCAACCATAGCTTTTATATATGTAGGATGGTCGTGAAAATCTTTTATTCTGGTAACCGGAACATCTTTTTTAAAGGTTTTAAAAACCCTATCAAACTCATTAAAAGATGAGCCTGTAGTTGTTTTACTAAACTGGGGATAAAGGGGAAGGAGGATTATCCTTTCAATATCTTCTTTAAAAAGTTCAGTTAAAGCCTCCTGTGTAAATGGATGCCAGTATCTCATAGCAACCACAACCCTGTACCTGTCCCCAAGGGCTTCCTGAAGTCTGTCCTTTTGCTGGAGGGTCTGCTCTTTCTGTGGTGATTTTCCTCCCATAAGACGGTAATACTTCTCTGTTGATCTGGAGCGTATTTTGGATATAAACCAGGCTACAGGCTTTTGTATAGGTTTTGGTATTTGTATAATATCGTGATCAGAAAAAAGGTTGTATAAAAAAGGCTCAACAGCATCAAGACTATCTGGACCACCCATATTTAAAAGAACTACACCTATTTTTTTCATTTAAACTCTCTAGGAAGATTTTTCAAACAGAGTATTGAAAAAACAGATACCTGTCAATAATATATCTCATCTTTTAAAGGAAAAGCCTTTTATGGTATCATTTGGGAAACTATCCAAAGGAGGAGAATAACTTGGCTATAAAAGGAAAGGTATGGAAGTTTGGTGATGATATTAATACAGATGAAATAATACCTGCAAGATATCTCGTTACTACAGACCCTGAAGAACTTGCAAAGCACGTTATGGAAGATGCAGACCCTGACTTTCCAAACAAGGTTAATCCTGGAGATATTATAGTAGCTGGGAAAAACTTTGGTTGTGGATCATCAAGGGAACACGCTCCCTTAGCTTTAAAAGGGGCAAAAATAGGGGCTATCATAGCAGAATCCTTTGCAAGAATTTTTTACAGAAATGCCATAAATCTAGGTCTTCCAATTATAGAATCCCCTGAAGCAGCAAAGGAAATAGAAGAGGGGGATATTGTTGAAGTTGATCTAGAAAAGGGAATAATAAGGAATGTAACAAAAGGAAAAGAATATACATTTAAGCCACTTCCAGAAAGCTTACAAAAGGTTTTTGAAGCTGGCGGTTTAATGGAGTATGCAAAGGGAAGATTAAAGGGGGAATAAAATGCCCATAAAAAGTATACTTGTTGGGGTTGATTTTTCTGATATAACAGAAAGTGTAGTAAAAACTGCAAACTTTTTTTCAAAACTATTTGGGGCAAAGGTAAAGCTTATACACGTTATTGAACCTCCTTCCCCCTTGCTTTATGAAGAAGGATTTGAGCCCCTTTTAACTATAGATGGTGTTGAACTTGTTGTTGAGGTTGAAGCTGCCCTGAGGGAAAAAGCTGAGGAGGAAATAAAAAAACTTATTAAGATATTTGATCCTGAAATTCCTGTTGATTACCAGATTGAGGTAGGAGATATTGCAGAGACAATCCTTGAAGTGTCTGAGGAGGAAAAGATAGATCTTATCCTTATAGGAAGCCACCAGAAGGGTCTGTTAGAACTTCTTTTAATAGGAAGTATAACAGAAAAAATTGTAAACAAATCAAGAACATCTGTTCTTGTTGTAAAAGGAAATATTATAGAAGATATAAAGAAACTTTTAGTTGGATATGACTTTTTACCAAACTCTATAGAAGCTTTAGAGGTGGCAAAAGAGATTGCCAGCAAAACAGGAGCAGAAATAGATATAGTTCATATAGATGCTGATGAGTGGTTTGCCCACCTTGCCCACGTCCATGAAGAGGTATACAACAAAAAAATAAAACTCCTTGAAGATCTAAAAGAAAAGATAGAAAAGGAAATTTCTGTCCCGGTAAAATTTGAAATTCAGAAAGGAAATCCAGACCAGCTTTTAATAGAAAAAATAAAGGAGTATGATCCTGACCTCGTTGTTGTGGGAAAAAGGAAAGGAAAGAAAATAAAGAAATTTTTCCTTGGAAGAACAGCAATGAAAGTTGTAAGAAATTCACCAAAACCTGTTTTAATAGTAAGAAAAAGGGAAGAATAAAATACAGAATTTTCACAAAATAGCATTATATTAAAAACCCATATACCTGGGTTTTTAGGAGGAGATATGAAAAAGGCTTTTATAGGTTTATCATCTTTGTTTTTATTTGCCTCCTGTTCTGCTGCTGTAGATAAAAAAGCAGATGCTTATAAAGATTACGTTTACTGTAAATACGCCTATATGAAAGGTGAAACTTTATCTGCATATTTGTTTTGCAAAGATGCCCTTAAAGAGGATCCCAATTCTTTTACAGTATACAAGGATTTAATAAATATAACCATAAGATTAAACAAAAAAGATGAGGCTGAAAAATATATTAACCAGATGCTGAAAAAGTTTTCAGATAAACCAGAAGCCTACGAATATGCAGCAAGAGCCTACAGGGTCCTTGAAGATAACAAAAAATTAGAAAGTATACTGCTTGAAGGGTCAAAGAAATTTCCTGACTACGCCCCTATCCTCAGGAAGTTAGGAGATTTTTATATAGGAAAAGGGGATTTTGAAAAAGCCATAAAAATATTAAAAAAGCTAACAAAAATAGAGCCTGATAACTACAAGTACTACTATCTTTTAGGAAGGCTGTATATATTCCTTGGGGATAAAGAAAAAGCAAAGGAGGTTCTTGAAAAAGCTTTTGAACTAAATCCCCTTCACCGTTCTGTTTTCGTTTTACTGGCAGATATTTATTATCAGCAAGGAGAGTTTGAAAAGGCAGAAAAGGTTTATAAAAAAGTACTCCAGGAAGATCCTGAAAATTCTGAAGCTTTAAACAGGCTTTTCCAGCTATACGTTTTAATGGAAGAAAATGAAAAGGCAGAGCAGATAATAGATAAGCTTGTAGAACTTTATCCCCATCAAAAAGATGTCATTTTGAAAAAATATCTCCTTTATTTAAAAGAAGAAAAAATAGATAAAGCTATAAAAGATTTAGAGGTTTTAGTTAAAAAATATCCAGATGATCCAGAAATTATATCTATATTGGGATTGGCTTACGAATCAAAAGGAGAATATAAAAAAGCCATAAAGGCATATGAAAAAACCATTGATCTTGATCCTACCAATGAGGAGATTTTAGAAAGGCTTGCCAGCGTATATATAAAAATAAAAGATTACGACAAAGCTAAAAAAGTACTGAAAGACCTGATTTATCTAAATCCATCTGAATACAGATATTACCTTCATCTTGCAGATATAGAAGATAAACAGGGAAATATAGAAAAAGCATTGGAGTATATAAGGGAAGGTTTAAAGGAAAATCCTGATGCTCCAACCCTTTATTTTATGGAAGCTATATATCTTGATAGGTTAGGAAGATGGAATGAAGCAGAAAAGTCATTAAAAAAAGCTCTGGAGCTACGTTCTAACTTTCCAGACGCACTTAATTATCTGGGTTATTCATACATAATAAGGGATATTGATATTAAAAAAGGGATGGAGCTTGTTGAAAAGGCTTTAAGTATGTACCCTGACAATCCTGCGTATATAGACAGCCTTGCGTGGGGATACTTTAAACTTGGAAATATAAAAAAAGCATATCAGCTTATTCAAAAGGCTTATAAAGGTATGCCTAATGATCCTGTTTTAACAGAGCATTACGGTGAAATACTTGAAGCTTTAGGCAGAAAAGAGGAAGCTTTAAAGTTTTATAAAAAAGCCCTGAAATTAATAGAAAAAGCCATTTTTGAGCCTGAACCGGGATTGAAAAAAAGAATACTTGAAAAGATAAAAAAACTGGAAAAGTAAGCAGGAGGGAAATTACCTTCCTGCTTTAACTAAAAATACGCTCTAAGTCCCCTTCCGTAAGGGAGGGGATACAGAGCGACGCTGCAAGGCGTTGTTGACAAACTCGGTTCTGACCATAGAATAAAAGCATGGAATACAAACTGGACAAGGGATGTCATTCCGTATATTCACTTCAGTTCCACCTTGTATTAGTGGTAAAGTAAAAGAGATATGTCCAGAGTCAAGGAAGAAGATAAGTTTTTGCTTACTTATAAGTTCAGAGCTTATCCTACAGCGTTACAGGAATACAAACTGGAAAACTGGCTTTTTGCTTT
>CAZHWB010000004.1:0-4402 GCA_964536105.1 uncultured Aquificales bacterium
TTTTACTGTTTTGTAGTTTGACTATCTGGTTGTCTGACAGTCCTGTTTTTGAAAGGTACCCTGCTTTAAAGGCGTGGAGTATTCCTCCGTTTGATCCTGTATATACCACTGAGTACCCTTTCTCTGGGTAGTTTACAACTACTGGGGTTGAGTATATTATGTCTGCAAGCTTCCAGTTTGTACCCCATTCATCTATTACTCTGTTTCTGCAACCTTCTATTTCCTCACCTTTTATATACCTGATGAGATTTTCCGTTTTCTCAAAAAATGTATCCCCAAGACAGTCTGGAAATGTACTGGCATACCCTAAATATTTACCAAAATAACTTTCCCTTATTACAGAAAATTCAACAAGCTGATTATTTTCGGAAACTGTATAAATATTTCTTTGGTCTGGATTTATCTCCTTTAACTTTTCCCCTGCTTCCCAGATATAAGGAACTTCATCTAAAGAGCTGTATACTTTTTCTAAATTTTCCTTTTTTCCATCCAGATCAGGTTCATATGAAAGTACCTTCAGCCTTCCTGTTTCATCTATAGAAAATTCAATAATCCTATCTGTTTCATCTAAAATTTTGTTTTTATCTGTATCTTCCCTTAAATTCTGGGCTGTTTTTTTGTTGTATAACCAGTAGCTGTAAAGATAACCTATCCAGCCTGTTTGATAATCCCCAAACTTTTTTTCTGGATAAAAAACAGCCTGGATGGCAAGGGCTCCTTTTTTTGTCCTTTCTGCAAAAGCAGAAACAGCGGTAGATGAGGCTGTTTTTTTCAAGATGTCATTTATTGCATCAAGGATAGCTGTTTTTAGAGCTGTTCCATCTTCGGCAGCATAGGCTTTTCCTCCGCCATTATCCGCAGTATCTTTAAGTATTTGTCTTATATCCCCACCTGCAAAACCAACAGTGTATATTGTCAGATACTGATTCCCGTCTAAATCTTTCCTGAGGTCCCTGTATGTATTTTTTTCTTTATCCCAGTGGGCCCAGTATGCAACATCATCAAGATTATTATGCCCCCATGCGTCAGGATTTGTGGAGCAACAGTCACAATCTTTATTTCTTAAGCAATCTGAACATGTTTTTCCATCTTCATCATAATCAACAAGCTTACAGGGAATATTGGCATCTTTGTAAGGTTCTCCATCTGTAAAGATAAGAACAAAAGATTTAGCACACCTTACTTTCTTATCAAAATCTTTGTAGTAAAAAGGATCCTTTTCAGGGGAACTTTCTGTTGCTAAACTAAAATCTTCAGGATAATAATAGGGATCTTTTTGCTGGAAATACCTTATAATTTCCCATAAATTTTCTGCTATAGGGGTAGTTCCCCAGACAAGGGGGTAATGCTCTACTGTGTCTATAATATCATCCAGAGAAGAACTACCTATATAACCTTCTAATGTCCTGTATCCTCCATTTTTTGAAGGTTTTTTAACAAAGGGGTTATAGGGTATATAAAACTCTAACGTTCCCCCATCCCTTTTATTTCTTGTGTATATATTATCTGCATCTTTATTATAAGTATAAAAAGATATTCCTAATCTTACCTTCTTATAAATGTCGTGGAGAATTCCCTTTGGTTCTTCTTCCACAACAAGGGCTATATTGTAGTGAAAAACAGCCAGGGCTATATAACCAACATCTTCGTAGGTATGTGCCACCTCCTTATCACAGGATTTTTCTTCCTCTACTTTTACATTTACAGATCCGGATTTTTTTGTATATCGGAGGGTTGCTGTATCCCAGCCATTTGTTGTTTGCATATCTGCTAAAAAAGCCTGGATAGCTTTATTTTGTATAGAAATGTTCTTTTCCTTGTGGGTAACTCTTTTGGCGATTCCTATTTCCAGGAATATATCATCACCAATTTTTACACTCCCTGGTTCAACGGCTATATACGATACTTCTTCTTTCCCATGGCCATCCTTCTTTTCTTCTTCTTCCTGAAGGGATACCTTAAAACCATCTTTAGAAATATCCTTTAACCTTGTTGTTACAGGATCATTATCATTAGATGTAGTTATTGAAGTAATAACTACCGGTTTTGAAGAAAAAGAGAAAAAAGAAAAAAGTTCCTTTGAAAAGGATATACTTTCCCATCTATCAACAGAAGAACCGTTACAGCTATTCTTTATATACGTGCTGATTTTTTCTTTTCCAGCTACTATTTGTTTGCCACCTTCAAGGAAATGTTTCCCGGCTTCCAAAACCATATAATAAACCGTTTCTGTTATGTGGGTTCCATCTAAATAATCCCATTCCTGAACTCTAATATCAAAAGAACCTTTAGTTACATTTCTTATTCTTAACACAGAAGGATCCTTTCCGTTGTACGAAAGGGGTTTTGCTACAACAACAGGATTTTTATACCTTCTACTAAAACTTACCGTCTTCCAGTTGTCATTAAGGGAAACTTTCCCTATCTCCCCTATAGTTTTTCCAAAGGAGTCTTTTATAAGAACAGGAAAAGATATACTCACAGCAATTTTGGGATAAGGATCGTATTTGTCTTTCACATCTCCATAATCTGCTGGACTGAATATCTCAAAAACAGTATCCTCTGAAAAAGGGGAAAATTTTTCTGCATTTTTATACTTTTTACAAAACCTAAAATCCCAGGGTTCATTATTCCCCAGAATTTTCCACTCAGCTTCCCCGTCTCCATCATAGTCATATCCTTTTCTATTTTCCACTTTTCCCCCAACAAGGACCATCCTTGCAGCGTCTATTCTCCTGGTTACAAGCCAGTTTAAAAAGTTTCCATCCCAGCAGTTATTATCAAATTCCGGATTACAGTCTTTTTCAATAAAAGCTCCCTTTACAGACGTATCCACATTTACATTGTAAGGTTTTCCACTGTAAGGGGTTGTATCTACAGGGATATCTTCGTCATATATGTATGTTTTTGAGCTATCAAAAATTCCATAGTATTTTTTATCAGGGTCAAAATTTGAAAAGGGCTGTTCATCACACGTTCTATACCATTTTAATCCTTTTTGTTCATACATAGTAATTTTCATACTTCCTGAATTATCAAGCATAATCAAAACATTTGGGGTTATTGTTGTAGAAAGAAATGGAGGGTATGCACAGTAAGAGTTCATATCGGCTTTTACAAAAGAAAAAACAAAAAGAAAAGTAGCAAAAATATAGACAAAAATCCTTTTTATCAATTCACTCTCCCCTGAACAAAGAATTAAATTTTTATTTTCGTTTTTGTTTTGTAAAATTTTCAGTTATTTATATAAACAAATCGTGAATTTATCTTTCAAACCATAAAAGAAGCTCCCCAAACCTGGAAATACTTTCTGAAGAAAAGAATTCCGGTTTTTTTGAAGGGGGAACTCCCTTCATCCATTCTGAATATCTTTTATTATTTTTGGAGGAAGAAAAATCCTCTAAAGGAATTTCTCTAACATCTCCACCTGATAACTGGATAAGAACCTTTCCTGATGCATCTTTAATAGGATACTGGGCACAATCTTCAGCAAGGGCACCACCTGTAGCACAGTTTAATGCCCACACCCTTGTTCTTCCTCCAAATCCGCATATATCTCCTGTCGGTTCCATTGTTACAAAAATGATTGTATTTTTTTTGGTTGGGGATGGATCTGTTATCATTCTTTCTGGGTAGTATCCGGAATCCTCTTTAGAAAGCTTGATTTTCCAGGACCTTAGAAAGGTATTTCCTTCACATATATCCTCTGAGTTTTGGGAAGTTTTTTCCTGGGGAACACAACCTAAATTTGAGCATTTGAGTTTAACCCCATACAGATAGTTGTTTTTTTCTATACTGCTTTCATCTGTTTTGTAAAACCACCTTCCTGTTCCGAAATACATATACCAGTTTTCAAAGCATCTCATAAATTCTATTTTTGTAATGACAGGTTTAATATTTTCAAAGTAAGAAATAAATTTCCAGTTTTGGGGATTATCATTCCTTACATCCCCAAATAATATTCCCCCTTTCCACTCTGATTTAGATTTTTTAGCATAACCTACCGCGATATAGTCTGTAATACCGTTTTTATCAACATCCAGGCCTTCAGTAAAAAGCCTGCCTCCAAAGGCATTTGATATAGGACCTCCCGGCATAAAAATCAAACCGGACATTTTAAAGCTTTCAAATGTCTTTACAAGCTCGCCAGTATCAAGGTCAACAACAAAAAGCTTAAGATTCTGGTCTGAATCACCCTGGTAGTTTGTCGGCCCTGAGGCAAATAATACATACCCTTTATCCTTCTTCCTTATAACCCCATGCCCTGAAAAACTAAACCCTAAATCCCTGTCTGTAAACTCCCACATAAACTTTGGGTTCTCTGGATCTGTTATGTCCAGGGCAAAGTATGATGACAACCCTACACACTCCCCCCCTTCAGAACATGTGTCCTCAGGTGGGT
>CAZHWB010000005.1:0-45827 GCA_964536105.1 uncultured Aquificales bacterium
CACCATTTTCAAATCTAAATATAATCCTAAGGAAAATATACACAAGAAAGTGATTTGGATTTACTAATAATAATTCCAAATTTGAATTGGAAGATAATGGAAGATTTAATTAGAAATACTTAAATTCAAACAAATCTGTGGAACACATTATCATACAAAGGTTTGCTAAATACTATGCCTAAATATATTTATAAAAAAAATCTATTTAAAATCACCCTTTATTTTAAAAATCCCATTTTTTTGCTTATTATTTTTTCTTTTAGTTTTTTTGTGTTTTTTTCTATATCCTTCCCTTTGAATACTGCTGATACAACGGCTATATTTCTACATCCTGCATTTAAAACCTTATCTATATTTTCCCTGTTTATTCCACCGATTGCTACAACTGGAACAAGGGATATTTCTAAAGCTTTTTTTAGATTTTCTATTCCTGCCAGTTTTGCATCTTTCTTTGTTCCTGTTTGAAATATGCTTCCAAAACCTATGTAATCTACAGGTAAAGAATTTGCTTCTTTAACCTGTTTTATATTTTTTGTTGATAATCCTACAATTTTGTTAAAACCTATTATTCTTCTTACCACTTCAACATCAAGGTCTTCCTGGCCAACGTGAACTCCATCGGCATCTACTGCAACGGCTATATCCACTCTGTCGTTTATTATCAAGGGTATCTGGTATTTTTCGCAAACCTTTTTTATTTCCAGGGCTTCTTTATACATGCTTTTGCTGTTTTTGTTTTTAGCCCTGTACTGGATTACTGTAGCTCCCCCTTTAATGGCTTTTTCTACTGCTTTTCCTATATCTTTTTTAATGAGATTTTCATCTGTTATAACATAAAGGGAAAGATCTAAATTTTTATTTTTCATATTCTACCTCTGCAACAGTATCAACTGTATCTACTACATCTTTTATTTTTCCCTTTACAAATGTTCCAGGTTTTAGAGGTTCTGTTGTTTCTATGTATGTTATTCCGTCTATCTCATATGCACTTCTGTATGTTCTACCTACAGGCAGTGTTTCCCATTCCTCAGAAAAGCCGTCTATTAGTATCTCCAGTTCTTTTCCTACAAGTGATCTGTTTTTTTCTTCTGTTATCTCTTCCTGTAGAAGATCTATCTCATTTTTTCTTCTGATCTTTTCTTCCTGTGGAATAACGTCCTCAAATTTCTGGTAAGCTGGTGTTCCTTCCTCGTGGGAATAGGAAAAAACCCCTAACCAATCAAATTTTGCGTCTTTTAAAAATTTTTTCAGATTTTCAAAATCTTTTTCTGTTTCTGTTGGAAATCCTACAATAACGGCGCTCCTTATTGCTGCTTCAGGTATATATTTTTCCTTCCAGTTTAATATTTCTTCTATTCTTCTTTTTCTGTATCCCCTCATCATATCTTTTAGTATTTTATCTTCAGAATGCTGTATAGGCATCTCAAAATATTTAACAACCTTTTCACTGTCTGCCATCTGTTTTATAAAGTCCTCATTTACAGTTGTTGGGTAAAGGTAGTAAAGTCTTATCCACTTTATTTCTGGAATTTTTTCTATCCTTTTGATTAATTCCCACAACATTGGTTTGCCGTAAATGTCTGCTCCGTAGAAGCTGGTATCCTGGGAGACTATGTTTATCTCTTTTACCCCTTTATCTGCTAACATTTTTGCCTCATCTACAAGGCTGTCTATTGTTCTGCTTCTGTGTTTTCCCCTTATCTGGGGTATAGCGCAAAATGCACAGGTGTGGTCACAGCCTTCAGATATCTTCAGGTATGCTGTATGGGGTGGTGTTGTTAAAACCCTTGCGTTGTATATGGATGTTTTAAGTTCAGGTTTTAAACCTAATTTTTCAGGTATCTGAAATTCTTCTTTTAGGTCTATAAACATATCTACCTCTGGAATTTCTTTTTCCAGTTCATTTTTGTATCTTTCAACTAGACAGCCTGTAACAATAACCTTTTTTCCTGGATGTTTTTCTTTTAAACTGGAAACTTCTAAAATTGTGTTTATGCTTTCCTCTTTAGCTGCATCAATAAATCCGCAGGTATTTATGAGAATAACCTCTGCTTCCTCAAGATTTTGTACAAGTTCTACCTTTGATGCTTTTAGTTTTCCAAGGATAAGTTCTGTATCTACAAGATTTTTAGGACAGCCTAAACTAATTACGCCAATCTTCAATGATTCTTTCAAATTTTAACCTCTTTTTTCAGATGAGAATATAATAAGACCATGTAGATTTTCAAGGATGTATGATTTTTTTTATAAAGCCCCTTTACGGGGCTTTATTTATCTTATCCAGTGAACTCTGACATACTTTGATCCTTCAGGATACTGTATGTTTAGTGAACCTTTGTAGGCCCTGTGGACCGTTTCCCCTATAGCCCTTGCAAGATGTTCATACGTTGTTGTTACTGTAATTCTGTCTCCTTCATCTTTTATTTCTATGATTCTTTCCAGTGGTCTGTATGCCATTTCCCTTTCTTCAACATTTTTTATTATGTTCATTATTTCGTCTTTGTGCTGTTTCATAAACTCCCCTTCTAAAACAGCTATTCCCCCTTCATATTTATCCTCTATTCTTCTACATGCCGGGCATATCATTTTTTCTGCATTTTGGGGAGGTGGTTCCATCCACTGGAATATGCCTTCATGAAAAACAACCCCACATCTTTCACAAATAGAAGGATCATGATACTTTGTTTTTGTAAAGTATGGGTCGTGGATGTACTCCTGTATGAGTCTATCTTTTCTGTTGCTTTTTGGCATTTTAGCCCTCCTTTTTATGTTGTGGTAATAAAAATTTAATCCTTTGTTTTTACAATTGCCAACAGTTAGGTTTTTTAAACCTCTGGTATAATGTAGAATCTATAACAGTTAGAGAGGTTTTGTATTGGAAATTTTATTTATTTTAGTGTTACTTATACTTTTTTTGGAGTTCAGGCCAAGCAGGGTTTTTTATAAGAAAGGTTCAATAAAGCCTATTGTTGAGGGCTCATTAGATGGTATAAATAAATACAGGATCATCACCCACGTCCATACCCAGTTTTCCTTTGATTCCCTTGGAAAACCATCAGATATAAAAAAAGCCGTAGAAGATAACAGGATAGATTTTGTGTTTATAACAGATCATGATAATGACGATTACAGGTATTTTGAAGATGAGAAAATTTTTTCCGGGGTAGAGATAAATACACCAGATGGAAGGGTTTTGCTCCTTGGGGGTTCTCTTCCTGTAATATCCCATCCAAACAATTTTGAGTTTTCCCATTATGTATGGAAAGGGGAGTTTAAAGAGGATCACCTTTATGAACTTATAAACATAAAAGATGGTGTTGTATGGAGTAAGTTTCTCAGTATTGTTTACTTACTGAAAAATCTGATTATATTTCCTATAACAAGGAAGGTTCTCCATAAATGGAATGTTCTAATTCCCTTAGAAAAATGGGTTAATCTTTATTTTTCAAGGGCAAGGGGTCTTAAGATAATAGGAGGGTTGGATCTTCATATAAAGGTTGTTTATCAGGAACATACCCACGGTATTTTAATTCCCTCTTACAAAGAAGGCTTTAAATGGCTCAGGAATATAGCCTATTCGCGGGAAAACCTGAAAAATAAAGAAGATGCCCTTAAGGTTTTAGAAAATGGAAAGGTTTTCTTGTCCATGAAAGAGGTTGATGGAGATTTTTGGGGATTTGATGGTGAAAATGTATATCTTTTCTGGGAAAAAATGCCTGTTGGGGGTTATTTAAACTGTATTGTTTATAAACCAAAAACATTAAAAATCCTAAAATGGGAAAACAACCCTGTAGTCATAACAGAGGAACATCAGTTTTCTTTTAAAACTGAAAATGAAGGGCTTTATCATTTTGAGGTATACGAATATGACTTTAAGATAGGTGATAGATATTTTGGTATCAGACCTGTGATTATTACAAATATGTTTGAGGTTGTATATGCAGGAGAAAAGGATAATACCTAATGATTGGGAACTTCGCTTTAAATGGAATGTGAAACTTTTTTATTTTATAAACTCTAGAAGAAGCAAATTTTTAGATAAATTTTACAGATACTTTTTTAGATTGGGAAAAAGCTATACCCTTCCGGTATTTTTACCTTTTTTTTACTTTTATGGTAAATGGGAAGCTTTAATACATCTTACTATCTCCCTTATAATAACAGGGATCATGATGCCTGCTTTAAAGTATACCTTCAGGCATAAAAGACCTACCGCCCTACTTAAAGAAGTTCATCTTTTAGAACCGGTTTCTTTAAAAAGTTTTCCATCTGCAGATACCGCATATGCTTTTACCCTTTTAGGGGTAATACTCTTTTACGCCCCATGGTATATAACTTTCCTTTTTTCTGTTTACGCTTTTCTTATTGCTTACGGAAGGGTTTATATGGGTGCCCACTTTCCTATAGATGTCCTGGTTGGAGGGGCTTTAGGGTTCTTTTCAGGGGTTATAGGATTTAAAATAAAGATGTTTATAAAAGCCCCATGAAGGGGCCTTTATTACCTTGTTAAAAGATTTAATGAAAATTCTCTGTTATTGTAAAGGTCTATTGAGTAGTTGTCCCAGAATACACATGTCCCACCGGCTATGAATTTTCCACCACTTTGTGGATCTACATACTCAGCAAATAATAGGGTTTCTTCACCAAGTTTTGATTCTGCTGTATCCTCTCCATGGACTAAAAATCTAACTTCTGGTTTTTTTGTTATTAATGTATCAGTGCAGGCAAGCATAACCTTTCCAACATTCTCAGGAAGGTTGTATGTATCAGATGTTACGATAAGAAGATTATCATTTTCATAGTTGTTAACATTGTCAATAACAATATCCCCGTTAAAATGAATACCAAATCTTTCTGAAAGGGAATTACAGGTATCTGCTATCCTATCCTCATTTTTATAGTATCCAAAAATTCCTACAGTTTTCCCCTTTTTTACAAGCTCCTCAATAAAATCAACCTCTTCTGGTTTAAAAGGGATTTCAGGATAATTAAAAATAATAGTATCGTAATCTGCGAATTTTTCCACTTCATCAACTTCATCAATATGTATTCCTGCTTCTTTAGCATATTTTTGAAGTTTTGAGAAATAGTAATGGTCTGATATTATGAACTCCTGATGGGCTACACTCCAGGCTACTTTTCTCATACTTCCTCCTTTATCTGGTTTTATTTTTTTGTTTAAGAAATCTAAATAATATTATAGGTTTAAAAAGTTTATTTCAAAAGGAATAAACTGAGTTAATGCTTATTTACCAAGTGCAGATATTAAAAATGCTATAATAAGACCTCAAAAAATAATATAAAAGGGTGGAAACCTTGTGGATTTTAGGTGAACATGATGAAAATATAAGAAAAACCAGAAAGTCTATACTTGAGTTAGTTGGGAATACACCTTTAATAAAACTTGAAAAATCACTACCTGATGATTTAAGGGATAAACCTGTTGAGATATACGCAAAACTTGAAGGGTATAATCCCGGGGGATCTGTGAAGGACAGACCAGCAACAAGAATGATAGTTGAAGCTATACAGTCAGGTAAACTGACAAAGGACAAAATAATACTTGATGCTACTTCCGGAAACACAGGTATAGCCCTGGCTATGGTGGGAACAGCCTTAGGATACAGGGTTGAACTTGCTATGCCGGCTAACGTAAGTGATGAAAGGAAAAGAATTATAAAGGCATACGGGGCGAAAATCCATTATACAGATCCCCTCCAGAGTACTGATGGGGCGATTATTTTTGTCAGGGAACTTATAGAAAAACATCCAGACAGATATTACTACATAGATCAGTATAACAATGATGCAAACTGGAAGTCCCATTTTTACTCAACAGCTGTTGAGATATGGGAACAGACAAATCACCGTATTACCCACTTCATTGCCGGTATTGGAACCGGTGGGACAGTAATGGGAACAGGAAGAAGGCTGAAAATTTTTAATCCGGATATCCAGATAATTGGTGTTCAGCCAGATAGTCCATTCCATGGAATAGAAGGTTTAAAATACATAGAAACATCCATAAAACCAGGTATTTTTGATGAAAACAGGTTAGACAGAACAATGTTTATCGGGACAGATATAGCTTATGAAAGGGCTAGAGACCTGGCAAGGAAGGAAGGTGTTTTTGTAGGACAGTCATCAGGGGCTGCATTTGAAGCTGCTATCCAGATAGCAAGGGAAATAAAGGAAGGTGTTATTGTCTTTGTATGCCCTGATGGAGGAGAAAAGTATCTTACCACAGCCCTCTGGGAAGGAGTTTAATGGCACTATTTCCCCTTTTTGTTAATCTTGAAGATAAAAGGGTTCTTATTGTTGGTGGAGGAGAGGTTGCTTTAAGAAAGATAGAAAAGCTTCTCCCCTTTAAGCCAGATATGAAGGTTGTATCTAAAGAGTTCTTAAAAGAAACAGAAAATCTGTTAAAAAGGGAAAAAATACCATTTGAAAAAAGGGAATTTCTTTTTGAAGATCTTGAGGGGATAGATATTGTTATTGTTGCTGTGGATGATCTGAAACTTCAGGAGGAGATTTTTAGGTTTACAAGGGACAAAAATATTCTCGTTAATGCCGTTGACAGCCCTGATTACTGTGATTTTATTTTCCCCTCTTATGTGAAAAGGGGTGAAATTGTTATCGGAATAACAACCTCAGGGAAAGCTCCAGGTCTTTCAGCAAAAATCAGACAACTAATAGAGAAATCTCTCCCTGAAAATATAGAGGAAATCTTAAAGGAAGTTTCCTCAATAAGGGCCTCCCTCCCAAAAGGTAAAGAACGTCAAAGGAAAATCATTGAAACTATTGAAAAATTATTAAAAAAACAAAAGTAAGTGATTGTAAAAAAAGAAAAATGCGTTTGAATTAGGTTTAAAACTATTCCCATTTCTAAACTTTTCTGTAAAAATATATATTTATATTCCCATAACTTTTACCGAAAAATAAGCAAAACAGGAGGGAGAGAGATATGCCAAAATACAAATATTCTTTAGTTGTGAAAAAAGATAGAGAATTTAAATGCAACAAAAAAGATCTCCCTCCTATTGATCCTAATCTCACCAGATTTTCCGAGTTTTTATGGGGAGGGAATGATGGGGGTATCTGGTGTGTTTACAGAAGAGATCCAAGAACAAAAGAGATTGTAAGGATAGAATTTTTTGCCCCTTCTAAAAAGTGTTAACAGAAGTATTCTGATTTTCCATTAAGAAAAAACCCTATTATAATTGTTGTTCAGGTTATTTTTTCATATGGAGGGTGTTTTGAGAAAACTGAAGGATATTAGACCTATAGAGTTAAGGGATTATACTCTGTATGCCATAAATCAGTTAAAGCTTCCTAATGAAGTTGTCTGGGAAGAATTAAAAACATACAAAGATGTGGCAAAAGCTATAAAGGATATGATTGTAAGGGGAGCTCCCCTTATAGGTATAGTGGGAGCTTATGGTTTTGCCATTGGTGTGAAACAGATAATTGATGAAGGCAAACCGTTAAGTGAAGTAAAAGATGTTTTAGAAACTTTAAAAAATACAAGGCCTACAGCTGTAAATCTTTTCTGGGCTTTAAATAGAATGTGGAAAAAATTCCAGAAATGGACAGATGAAGGAAAAGAAGGAGAGGAGTTAATAAAAGCCCTATTTAAAGAAGCAAATAGAATAGACCTTGAAGATTATCATGCAAACAGGTCTATAGGCGGTTATGGGCAGGTTCTCCTACCGGAGAAAGCAAATGTTTTAACCCACTGTAATACAGGGGCTTTGGCTACATCCGGCTGGGGAACAGCTTTAGGTGTAATAAGAAGCGCTTATGAAGATGGGAAGGATATTACCGTATTTGTTGATGAAACAAGACCTTACCTTCAGGGGGCAAGACTAACAGCCTGGGAACTGCTCCAGGAAGGAATTAACCATTACCTTATAACTGATAATTCTGCTGGTTTTCTTATGGCAAAGGGAATGGTAGATGCTGTTATTGTTGGGGCAGATAGAATAACTGCAAATGGTGATGTGGCAAATAAAATAGGAACATACACCCTTTCTGTTTTGGCAAAGGAACATAATATTCCTTTTTATGTTGCAGCTCCAACATCAACATTTGATCTTGACACAGAAAAAGGGGAAGATATACCTATAGAAATAAGAGGTGAAGAGGAGGTTAAAACCTGTGGTGGATGTTTAATAGCTCCACAGGAAACAAAAGCTTTAAATTACAGCTTTGATATTACACCTGCAGAAAATATAACTGCGATTATAACAGAAAAGGGTATAATATCTGAGATAAATAACGAAAATATAAGAAAATTTTTAAAATACAGGGGAGGCTAAAAAGCTTCAAGGAGAGGATAAAATGAAAGTAGTAGCAATCGGAGGAGGAACAGGTTTATCCTCTTTGCTGAGGGGGATTAAACATTTAGTTCCACAAACAATTACAGATCTTACAGCTATTGTAACTGTTGCTGATAATGGGGGGAGTTCCGGAAGACTCAGGGAAGAAATGGGTATACCTGCCCCAGGGGATATAAGAAACTGTATTGTTGCCCTTGCGGAAGATGAGGATATTCTGGCCAAGGTTTTCCAGTACAGATTTTCAAATGGGGAAGGCTTAAAGGGGCACAGCTTTGGAAATCTATTTTTAACTGTTTTGACAAAGGTAAAGGGGGATTTCCTTGATGCAATAGAAATAACCTCAAAAATTCTAAACATAAAAGGGAAAATAATTCCTTCTACAGATGAGATGGTTGATATTGTCGCTGAATTTTCTGATGGGAAAATAATAAAAGGGGAAACCCAGATTACCGAATATGGAAAACAGCTTAAAGGTAAAATAGTAAAAATATGGATGGAACCTGAAGATGTAATAGCCCCTGAAGATGCTGTCAAAAAACTTCTTGATGCTGATTTTATCATACTAGGTCCTGGAAGTTTATATACAAGTATAATTCCTAATCTACTTGTTAAGGACATTAGAAACGCTATTCTTAAATCAAACGCTTACAAGATTTATATAGGAAATGTAATGACCCAGTACGGGGAAACAGATGGTTATACAGCATCTGACCATATAAAAGCCCTTCACGAAACAGTTGGACAAAACTTTATAGATGCTGCCATAATAAATACAGCTATACCTCCAGATGATGTTTTAAGAAGATATATGAAGGAGAATGCTGAACCTGTTGTAGCAGATGCAGGAAATATATCAAGAATGGGAATAACAGTGTATGCAGAAGATCTTCTTGATAAAGGAACATACGCAAGACACAATCCAGAGAAATTAACTGATACAATTTTAAAGGTATTTAAGGAAAAAGCTTTAAAAAGAACTGCTTAATGAGAAGATATCTAATAGATTTTGATACAAAGAGATTAAAGGAAGAAACAGTTGATACTATAGTTGTGGGAGCCGGGATAGCAGGTCTGTCCACGGCTCTCCAGCTTCTTAACCTGGGAATAAAACCCCTTGTTATCTCAAAAAAGGAACCAAAAATATCAAACTCATTCCTTGCCCAGGGGGGAATAGCAGCTGCTGTTGGACCAGATGATGATCCTGATATTCATTGTGAGGACACAATAAAAGCAGGGAAAGGTTTGTGCATAAAAAAACATGTGAGGATACTCGTTGAGGAAGGATTAGAAAGGATTGTTGATCTTTTAACTTATGGGGTTCCATTTGATAAGGATAAAGAAGGGCTTCCCCTTCTGACAAAGGAAGCAGCCCATTCAAGACGCAGGGTACTCCATATAAAAGACAAAACAGGATATGAGATAGGAAGGGTTTTATACAGAAAAGCCCTTGAAAAGGGACTTGCTATAGAAACAGGGTTTTATATAGAAGAAATCCTCACAGATGAAAACAGATTTATAGGGGTTATTATCTCTAACAACAGGGAAAAAAAGATCATAAGAGCAAAATCAATTGTTCTTGCTGCAGGGGGATATTCCCCTTTATACAAGAGAAACACATCAGCCTATAAAGTAGGGGGAGACGTAATCTCCCTTGCATACAGGGCAGGGGTTATTCTTAAAGACCTGGAATTTATACAGTTTCATCCTACTGCCCTCTATATTGAAGGTTTCCCAGCTTATCTTATATCTGAAGCTGTAAGGGGCGAAGGGGCTATACTTGTTGATGATAGGGGAAACAGATTTGTTGATGAGTTGAAACCCCGTGATGAAGTTGCACGGGCTATATTCTTACAGTATCAGCAGGGAAAAAAGGTTTTCCTTGATATCTCCCCCCTAAAAGAAAAAGGGATAGATTTTTCAAAGAGATTTCCATCTATCTACAATATGCTTGTATCAGTTGGACTTAAAGACAGTTCCCTTATTCCTGTCAGTCCCGCAGCCCATTACTCAATTGGGGGGATAGAGGCAAAACCTACAGGAAAAACAAATATAGAGGGAATTTTTGCCGTTGGAGAAAGTTCATGCACAGGGGTCCACGGGGCAAATAGACTTGCAAGCAACTCTCTCCTTGAATGTGTTGTTTTTGGGTACAAAACAGCCTACAGCGTTTATATACACAACATGTACAGTAAAATAAACAAAAACTTCCACGTTTCCTCAAAAATTGAGGAAAAAATTCCTATAAAAAATAAAGACAGATTTTTAGAAAAAATAAAAAATACCATGTGGGAATATGTAGGTCTTTTAAGGGATGAAAAAAGATTAAAACAGGCTCTGGAAGATATTCAGAATATTGAAAATGAGTTATATAATTATACAGGTACAAGGTATCTACTTGATCTTACCTACTTGGCAAAGGGAATAATTTTATCAGCATTAAACAGAAAAGAAAGCAGGGGAACCCACTACAGGATTGATTTTCCTGAAGAAAGAGAACAATATAAAAAACATACTAAGCTATTAAAGGATTTTAAAATAAAACTGGAGGTAAACTAGCCATTCAGGAGTTAAGAGTAAACAGACAAATAAGGGTTAAGGAGTGCCGTCTTATTGATGAGGACGGGAAAAACCTGGGGATTGTTCCTTTAGAGGAAGCGCTGAGACTTGCAGAAGAAAAGGAGCTGGACCTTGTTGAGATTTCTCCAAATGCAAAACCGCCAGTCTGCAAAATAATGGATTACGGTAAGTACAAGTTTGAACAGCAGAAAAAGGAGAAGGAGGCAAGGAAAAAACAGCGCCAAAAGATGCAGAATATCAAGGAAATAAAATTCAGGATAAAAATAGAGGACCACGACTACCAGACAAAGGTAAAACATATAAGGGAATTTATAGAACATGGAGATAAGGTGAAGGTGTGGATATGGTTTAGAGGAAGGGAAAATGTCCACCCTGAAATTGGAGAGAAGCTGGCCCAGAGGATAATACAGGATGTTTCAGATATTGCTAAGGTTGAAAAACCGCCAAAAAAAGAAGGAAGGAATATGCTTTTTACCCTTGTTCCTAAAACTTGAGGTTTTTTGAAAAAAGAATAAGACGGGGAAGCTTGACAGTTTCCCTTTTTTTCCTTAAATTGGTTAGTATATACTAACCAATAAGGGGATATAGATGAGGATAGCATTTCCTTCCAAAGATGGAGAACATATATGGGGACATCCCGGTAGAGCTGAATATATTGTTGTGGTTACTTTAGAAGGTGATAAAGTTGTCCAGAAAGAGGTAATTCCCAATACAGTGAAGCACCACCACAAAGGAGAAGGAAGACTTCCTAAAGAAATAACCCAAAACAGAAATAGGCCAGAAAAAACAGTTATAGGAGAAGAACCTTTACAGAAAGAGAAAGGAACTCCCAGGCATAAAGAAAATCTATGGGCTATTCTCAAAGGTGTTGACCTTTTTATAACAAAGAGTTGTGGAGAAGGATTCAAAAGAAATCTCCAGGAAATAGGTGTTCCCCTTGTAATAACAAAACATAAAAATATAGAAGATTTTATAAAGGATTATTTTGCGGAGGTTAGGAAATGAAAAAGGTTCTGGTTCTTGGTGGTGGTATAGGTGGATTAGAAACGGCTATTTTTTTAAGAAAGGAAGGTTTTGATGTTGAATTGGTATCAGATAGAGATTACGTGTATATATACCCTATATCTATATGGATCCCAACAGGAGAGGTAAATCTCCCTGATGTTGCCCTTCCCCTAAGGGAGGCTGCAGCAGTTCACAGGTTCAGGTTTATAAAGGACAGGGTTGTTTCCATATCGGCTAAGGACAATAAGGTTGTGCTAGAAAAAGGAGGAGAAAAGGCAGACTTTGATTACCTTGTTGTTGCCCTCGGACAAACAAAGCTAAAACATAAAGGCATTGAACATACACTATCAATATGCGGAACACCGGAAGAAGCCCTTGAGATTAAAAAAAGACTTGACAAGCTTATAGAAAGGGGATATGGAAAGCTGGCATTTGGTTTTGGGGGAAATCCTAAAGCCCCTGAAGCTGTTAGAGGTGGACCTGTTTTTGAGGTAATGTTTAATGTCCACAACTATTTAAAGAAAAAAGGATTGAGGGCTAACTTTGATATAACATTTTTTGCCCCAATGCCTAAACCTGGAGCAAGACTTGGGGAAACTGCTCTAAAAATGATGGATATGATGTTTACCAGAATGGGAATAGAAAAAATAACAGGTAAAAAGATAAAAGAATTTGTTGAAGATGGGGTTATTCTTGAAGATGATACAAAAATAAAATCTGATCTTACAGTCTTTACCCCTGCCGGGGACGGGCATCCTGTAGTAAAAGAGTCAGATCTGCCCCAGACAGAAGCAGGATTTTTAATAATTGAAGACAGCTGTCAGGTTAAAGACCATGAAAATATATATGCCGTTGGGGACAGTGCATCAATACAGGGACCTGACTGGCGGGCTAAACAGGGGCATCTTGCTGAAGTAATGGGAAGAATTACTGCAAATAATATAGCTGTAAAAGAAGGTCTAAAGGATGGAAGAATTGAAAGTTATAAAGAACATATAAACATAATGTGCTTAATGGATACAGGAGATGGAGGAGCCTTAGCCTACAGAAGTGATACCAGAGCTTTGCTTTTACCTCTGCCTATAGTTGGACACTGGATGAAAAAAGCATGGGGGCTGTACTATAAACTTTCAAAGCTTAAAAAAATCCCAAGACTCCCTGGCATGTAAGCCAGGGTTTTTTTCATAAAAATTTCCCACCTTTAAAAAGTATAATATTCAGTCAAATAATATCAGCAGGTCTTACCTATATGAAAAAAATCTCCTTAGGAAAGCTCCGTATAGTCTATACAGAAAGGAAAGATGGTGATATGAAAAATCCTTTAAATAGAAAATATGTTGCTGATGTTTTCGGCTTAAAGGATATACATATCCCAAATCAAAGGCATACAAACAGGGTTTTTTGTTTGGATGATTACAGTAATCAGGAAGGGGATGGGCTTTATACAGATAAAAAATTTACAGCACTTGGTGTTTTAACAGCAGACTGTATGCCTGTTGTTTTGACAGATGGAAAAACTGTTGCTGTGGTTCATGCAGGATGGAGGGGCTTATTTGAAGGTATCCTTGAGGAATGTGTTTCAAAAATAAACAGGGAAAAAGCCGTGGCGTTTATAGGACCATCAGCCAGAATTTGCTGTTATGCTGTCCAGAAAGATTTTTTAGAAAACATCGAAAAATACAGCATACCTGTAGATAAGAGACATCTTAAGAAAGACGAGGAAGGGTTTAAATTTTCACTTCAGGAAGTTGCCAAAGATAAACTCAAAAAAAGTGGCATCAACCATATTATTGATATATCTTTATGCACTATCTGTAAAGAGGAATTTTTTTCATATAGAAAAGGAGATTTTAAAGAAAGAATACTAACCTTTGCATGGTTGGAGGATTAGATGGGATTAAAAGATCTTATTGGAAAGTTTAAAGGACAAAAAAAGCTTAATATTGAAAAAGGAGAATGGATAAAATGTGAAAAGTGTAAAACCCTTCTATACAGTGAAGACCTTAAGAAAAATCTCAAAATATGTCCCCACTGTGGATACAACTTTAGAATGACAGCCCAGGAAAGGGTTGATTCCCTTTTAGATGAAATATACTCATACGATCTGTTCCCTAAAATAGCCCCTGTTGATGTGATAAATTTTAAAGATACAAAAAAATACAAGGACAGAATAAAGCAGGCCCAGGAAAAAACCGGTTTAAAAGATGCCATGATTATCTCTAATGGAAAAATATACGACAGGGAAGTTGTACTTGCTGTAATGGATTTCAGATTTATGGGGGGGAGTATGGGAAGTGTTGTAGGGGCAAAGTTTGTAAGGGGTGCTGAGTTTGCTATTGAAAAAAATATTCCCTTTATAGCTGTTACGGCTTCTGGTGGTGCAAGGATGCAGGAAAGCATCGTTTCCCTTATGCAGATGGCAAAAACATCTATAGCTGTAGACAGGATGAACAAGGCAGGTATTTTGTATATATCTGTCCTTACAGACCCTACAATGGGAGGAGTTTCAGCTAGTTTTGTATTTTTAGGTGATATCATAATAGCAGAACCGGAATCTTTAATTGGTTTTGCAGGCCCAAGGGTTATAGAACAGACAATAAAACAACAGCTTCCAGAAGGTTTCCAAAGGTCTGAGTTTTTACTTGAGAAAGGCCAGATAGATATGGTTGTTGATAGGAAACATCTAAAAAGAACTTTATACACACTTATAAAGCAGTTGCAGGGTTAAAGATGAAAGTTCCAGCTATAGCCGTTGTTGGTGCCCATAACAGCGGAAAGACAACCTTTATAGAGAGAGTAATAAATATCCTTTCTGAAAAAGGGTATAACGTGGTTGCTGTAAAACATGATCCTAAGGGAAAAGCAAAAACAGATACAGAAGGGAAAGACAGCTGGAAGATGTACAACGCAGGGGCAAAACAGGTTATACTTGCTTCGCCAGGTAAGATAACATCTTACATAAGGGTGGAATCTGAGTATACCCCTGAGTATATACTGGAAAATCTGGTGGTGGGAAAACCAGATATTATTATATTTGAAGGGTTTAAATGGTTTGATGGAATAGATAAGTTTGAGGTTATAAGGAAAGAGGAAAATAGGGAGCTTCTTACTGATATTTCAAAACTTAAAGGGGTGATAACAGACTACTACAATTTTCCGAAAAGATTTGATATAAATAATCCCCAAGAGTTTGTAAAATATATAGAAAAAGAATACATAAAAAGGCAGCGGCAGGAGGATTAAATGGTTTTATATGTGGTTGTAGCCGGGAAAGTTCAGGGGGTAGGTTTCAGATACTTTACAAGAAATTTAGCAAAAAAATTAGGATTAAAAGGTTATGTAAGAAACCTACCGGATGGGACTGTAGAAATCGTAGCAGAAGGAGATGAAGAAACATTAAGGGCATTTTTAAAAGAAATAGAAAAGGGTCCTCCTCTAGCAGAAGTAACCCATATGAGGTTCCAGTTTGAAGATAAAGAAGGAGGATTTGAGGATTTTGAGATTGAATATTAAGCTCTTTATTTTAGCTTTTTTACTGCTTTTCTCTTCTGTTTTTGCCCTAACCTACACTGTAAAACCAGGGGATAGTCTTGATAAAATAGCCAGGAAGTACGGGGTTTCAGTAAAGGCTTTAATAAAGGAAAACAACCTGAAAAAACCCTATATCATAAGACCAGGACAAAAATTAAAAATCCCTGTAAAAGGTAAAAAATCAAAAAAAGTAAAAAAGGTACAGGTTTCCGGGTATATAAAGTATAAAGTAAAACCTGGAGACAGCCTTATAAAGATTGCTAAAAAGTTTGGGGTTTCCACAAAAGAGATTATCAGGGCAAATAATCTGAAAAAACCTTACCATCTAAGGGTAGGACAGATTTTAAAGATACCTAAAAAAACAGTTAAGAAGAAATCAAAGGCAAAAGTAAAAGCTTACAGGATATACAGGGTAAAACCCGGTGATGCCCTCAGCACAATTGCCAAAAAATTTGGCGTCTCTACAAAAGAGATAATAAAAGCAAACAACTTAAAAAAGCCTTACCTTCTAAAAGTAGGCCAGAAATTAAAGATACCTGTCAAATATACCTCAAAAACAGTCCAGAAGAAAAAAAAGAAAAGCAAATACACATATTCTTACTGCTCAAAGAGATACAGGGTAAAACCTGGAGACAGTCTTATAAAGATCGCTAAAAAATTTGGGGTTTCTGTAAAAACATTAAAAAGAATAAATAACTTAAGATCAAACACCCTGAGGGTAGGCCAAACATTATGCATTAAAAAAGTTGTTAAAAGTATAGACAGAAAAGGATACACCAGAGTTGTAAGAACGAAGATAATAAGATACAAAGTAAAACCAGGAGACAGTCTTATAAAAATCGCTAAAAAGTTTAAGGTTTATACAAAGGACATAATAAGGCTAAACAGGCTGAAAAAACCATACCACCTGAGGGTTGGCCAGATTTTAAAAATTCCTAAAAAAGTTGTTTCTTATGTTAGAAAAGAGGAGGAAGAGTACTTTACAGAGCTTCCAAACAAGCCAAATATAAATTTTGGATTTATATGGCCTGTTAACGGGGAAGTGATAAACCATTTTGTTAACAACTCTGTTATGAGACATTTAGGTATTGATATACAAACATCATGTGGAGAAAAAGTTAGAGCTGCAGAAAGCGGGAAGGTTATATTTGCAGGGGACAGTATAAAGCCCTATGGAAGGCTTGTAATACTCAGGCATAAAGGTAAGTTTAACACTGTTTACGGTCATCTTGGGGATATTTATGTCAGGGAAAATCAGTACGTAAAAAAAGGTCAGGTTATAGGGGAAGTTGGAAACTTAAATGATACAGCCTGCGGTATATACTTTGAAATAAGAAAGAATACGGTTCCTGTAGATCCCCTTGTATTTTTATCTAAATAAATAATATTTTGCTAAAATATCTTTTTAATTTGGAATTTCAAATATAAACACAGGAGAAAGGATGGAAGGAAGAAAATACCAGGAATTTCCCAGGATAAAAAGACTCCCCCAGTATGTTTTTGCTATTGTTAATGATTTAAAGGCGAGGTTAAGAAGGGAAGGTGAAGATATTATAGATTTTGGAATGGGTAATCCAGACTTAAGGCCAGATCAGAGGATAATAGATAAACTATGTGAGTCGGCAAGAAAAAAAACAACCCATAGATACTCAATGTCCCAGGGAATACCAAGGCTCAGAAAAGCAATAACAGACTTTTACCAGAAAAGATACGGGGTAGAGCTGGACCCTGAGGAGGAAGCAATTCTTACCATCGGTTCAAAGGAAGGGCTTTCCCATCTGATGCTTGCAATGCTTTCCCCTGGAGACATAGCCCTTGTTCCAAGTCCAAGGTATCCAATCCATTACTATGCCCCTGTTATTGCCGGTGCAAGTGTTCTGACAGTTCCCCTTCCCCTTGAAGGTTCCGATAGTGAAAAGCAGGAGCAGTTTTTAAGAAACATATACGAATCTTATGAAGACAGTTATCCAGAGCCTAAGGTTCTGCTGTTAAATTTTCCAAATAATCCAACTACAATGACCGTTGATATAGAGTTTTTCAGGGAAATTGTAAACTTTGCAAAAAAGAAGGGAATGTGGATAATCCACGACTTTGCATATGCAGACCTGTGTTTTGACGGGTATCAGGCCCCTTCAATTCTGCAGGTGGAGGGGGCAAAAGATATTGCCGTTGAGACATATTCCCTTACAAAAGGCTTCTCAATGGCAGGATGGAGGGTAGGTTTTGTTCTTGGAAACCCTACCCTTATATACAACCTTAAAAGACTCAAAAGCTACCTTGATTATGGAACATTTACCCCTATACAGGTGGCAAGTATCATAGCCCTTGAAGGGGATTACTCTGTTGTGGAAAAGGCAAGGGACACATACAGTGAAAGGCTTGATGTTCTCGTTGAGGGGTTAAATAAAGCTGGTTGGAAGGTGGAAAAACCAAAGGCGACTATGTTCCTCTGGGCAAAAATACCCCAGGAGTTTCAGCATTTAGGTTCAGTTGAGTTCAGTAAACTCCTCTTAACAGAAGCAAAAGTTGCTGTTGCTCCAGGTATAGGATTTGGAGAACACGGGGAAGGTTATGTCAGATTTGCCGTTGTGGAAAACAAAAAGAGAATTAGACAGGCTGTCAGAAATATAAAGAGGTTTTTTAAACAGTTCAGGAAAGAAACGGCTCTGTATAAATGATTAAAGAACTTTCAACCCTTGAAGTTGAGCATATAAAAAAAGCTTATAAAGAAAAAGTTGTACTTGAGGATATATCCCTTTATGTACGTGAAGGTGAAATAGTTGGCCTTCTGGGACCAAATGGAGCAGGAAAAACAACTACATTTAGATGTCTTTTAGGTTTTGTGAAGCCTGACGATGGGAAGATAAAACTAAACGGTGAAGATATTACACACCTTCCTGTTTATGAAAGGGCTAAAAAAGGTATCTCCTTTCTTCCCCAGGAACCTTCTATTTTCAGGGACCTTACTGTATGGGAAAATATTGTGATGTTTTTGGAATTTCAGCTTTCAGACCCTTTAGAGATAAATGAAAAGGCAAAGCAGCTTTTAGATGATTTTGGTATATACAGACTGAAGGATCAAAAAGCTTCCACCCTTTCAGGGGGGGAAAGGAGAAGACTGGAAATTGCAAGATCTTTGATTATAAATCCATCTTTCCTTTTGCTTGATGAACCTTTTGCAGGGGTTGACCCTGTTTCTGTAAAGGAAATAAACAGTCTTATAAAAGAACTGGTAAAAAGGGATATTGGAGTTATTCTTACAGATCACAATGTAAGGGAAACACTGAGGATAACAGATAGAGCTTATATTATAGCCCACGGGAAAGTTATTGCTGAAGGTACCCCTGAAAAGATAGTACAGGACGCCACTGTAAGAAAAATATTCCTTGGTGAGGATTTTACCCTGTGAGAAAGGTAAAAATTAAGGTTGAAAATTTAACAAAGAAGTTTGGTGATAGAACAATTTTAAAGGGTATCTCTTTTGAAGTTTATGAAGGTGAAATCTTTGTTTTGATGGGTGGAAGTGGAAGTGGAAAATCAACAACAATAAAACACATTATAGGTCTTTTAAAACCTACATCAGGACATATCTACATAGATGGAACAGATATCACAAAACTTGATAAAAGGGATCTTATAGAATTCAGGAAAAAAATGGGATACCTCTTTCAGGAGGGGGCTCTTTTTGATAGTTTAACAGTCTGGGAAAATGTGGGATTTTATTACCTTGAAAATACAAAGATGCCCCCTGAAGAAATAAAAAAACTTGCCTCTGAGAAGCTTGCCCTTGTTGGATTAAAAGGGATTGAAGAGCTTTACCCTTCACAGCTTTCTGGAGGAATGAGAAAGAGGGTTTCCCTTGCAAGGGCAATATCAACAAATCCTGAAATTGTTATGTACGATGAACCTACATCAGGATTAGACCCTGTAACAAGTGCCATGATAGACAATCTTATCCTCTCCCTCAGGGATGAGATAGGTGTTACATCTATTGTTGTTACCCACGACCTTGACAGTGCCTTTTCCATAGCTGACAGGATTGCAATGATACACAGGGGGGTTATATATGCTATAGGGACCCCTGAAGAGATAAAAAATCATCCGGATCCTGTAGTCCAGCAGTTTATAAATAGGAAAGCTGAAGGACCAATAACAGAGGAACTTTTCAAAGAAATAAGTAAGTCTAAAGGAGATTAAAATGGAAATAAAAGGAAGAAAGGCAGAAGTCCTTATAAAGGAAGAAGATATAAAAAAGAAGGTAAAGGAGTTAGGAAGGAAGATATCACAGGATTTTAAAGGGGAAGAAATACTTGCCGTTGGCATTTTAAAGGGGGCTTTTATATTTATGGCTGACCTTGTCAGGGAGATAGAGGGAGATGTAAAAATAGATTTTATGCAGGTTTCCTCTTACCATACAGGAATGGAAAGCACTGGAGAAGTTATATTTGTTAAGGATTTATCTGTAGACATCCGGGGAAAACATGTTCTTATTATAGATGACATTATTGATACCGGTAGAACACTTGAAGCCCTTGTAGAGGCTTTAAAACAAAGGGAGCCAAAAAGCCTGAAAACCTGTGTTCTTTTAGATAAAAAGGAAAGAAGGGAAGTTGATTTTGATGCAGATTACGTAGGTTTTGTTATCCCTGATAAGTTTGTTATTGGGTACGGTTTAGACTGGGGAGAAACAGGAAGAACACTGAAGGATATATATGCTATTGTTTAACAAAGGATAAAAAGATGTCCTCTTTTAATGTTTTAAATGTATCCCTTTTTAGTTTTACAGTCTGATTTACCTCTTTTATGTTAAGGGGGCCTATAGAGGATATACCCTCTTCTCCTATTATCTTTGGAGCTATAAACACAGAAATCCTATCAAATATGTTTTCCTTTATAAACTGGGTGATTATTCCTTTTCCCCCTTCAACAAGCAGATGAACAACTTCTTCCTTATAAAGAGTATCAAGTATATCCTTTATCTGAAATCTTTCTTTGTATAAAGGAAGCTTTATTATCTTCACCCCTTTTTCCAGAAGGATTTTTTCCTTTTCTTTATCAGCTTTATCAGATGTGATAACTATAGTTTTTGCAGATGTATCAAATATGTTGAAATCTGTTGGTGTTTTAAGTTCCCTGTCTATTAAGACCCTTAATGGCTGTTTTTCTGCAGGGATGTGCCTTACTGTCAGAGATGGATTATCTGTAAGGGCTGTTCCTACCCCTACCATCACAGCTGTTGCCTCATTTCTAAGATGATGGGCATACTTCCTTGCTTCCTCCCCTGTTATCCACTTTGATGAACCTGTGTATGTGGCTATTTTTCCATCTATACTCTGGGCAATCTTTAAATGCACAAAGGGTCTTTTCTGGGTTATATATATAAAAAAATCTTCATTTAGTTTTCTGGCTTCTTCTTCAAGGACACCTGTTTTTACCTGTATCCCCTGTCTTTTTAGTAAATCTACCCCCTTTCCTGCTACCTGGGGATTTGGGTCTAAAGTGGCTATAACAACCCTTTTTATTCTGCTGTCTATTATAGCTTCAGTACAGGGGGGCGTTCTCCCATAATGACAGCAGGGTTCAAGGGTTACGTACATTGTTGAACCTGATATATCATGTCCTTTTTCCAGGGCATCTTTTATTGCTTCCCTTTCTGCATGGGGTTTTCCGGCCCTTTCGTGATATCCCTTTCCTATAATCTTTCCATCTTTAACAATAACAGCCCCTACTGTAGGGTTTGGATGGGTCAGACCTTTCCTTTTTTTTGCAAGTTTTAAAGCCTCTTCCATAAAAAAAGTATCTTTATCCATATTTACCTCAGCAACCTGTAGAAGGATGTATTTATCTTATTTTTTTCCTCTTTTATCTGTCTGTAAGCCTCAGGTATATAACCAATTAAATCTGTTGCTTTTAAACTTTCAACCCCCTTTTCCTTTACAGCCAGATCTCCAGAAAGACCGTGTAGATAAACACCTGTTTTAATCCCCTCTTCTACTCCAAGTCTGAAAACAAGTGTTCCCAGTATCCCTGCAAGGACATCCCCTGTCCCTGCAGTGGCCATTCCTTCATTACCCCTGATGGAGTAGAAAATTTTTCCTTCAGGTGTTGCTATCACTGTTCTGGAACTTTTTAGAACAATATATGTGCCTGTTTCCTGGGAAAAATTTTTTGCCACATCTTCTAGATTTTCATTAATCTCCTTTGTTGGTATCCCTGTAAGTCTTGACATTTCCCCTACATGGGGGGTTAAGACAGTTGGATGTTTTCTTTTTTTCAGTTTTTCTTTAAAAGAATCTATCAGAACAAGATTATTTATCCCATCTGCATCTAAAACAAGGGGCAGTTTTGTTCTTAAAAGCCCTTCAATAACGTCTATTGTGTACCCGGAAACAGACATTCCCATCCCTGCAACAATAGATGTAAATTTTCCATTTTTAATTATCTCTAATATCTGTTTTTTACTTTTTTTCCCAAAAAACCCATCATTATCATCAACAGGTATACTCATCTCCTCTATCAAAGATGTTTCAATAATACTGTCTAAAGACGAGGGGATAACTGCTGTTGTTAGTCCTGAACCTGCTGCTGTTGCTGATTTTGATGCCATTATAACGGCACCTGTTTTTCCTTTAGAACCGCCTATAACAAGGACATGGCCGTAAGTGTATTTATGGCTGTTTTTCTTTCTTTCTGGCAGTATTAAAATCTCTGGGGTGAGAATGTACCTTTTTATCTCCTTTAGATACGTTTCATCTATAGATATATCTATTACATAAACATCTCCACAATACCCACAGGCTGGATAAAGGATGTGGGCAAGTTTTGGGAATGCAAATGTTACAGTAAGTTCAGCCTCTGTATGGCTTCCTTCTATCTTTCCTGTGTCTGTAGATAGGCCTGAGGGGATATCCACAGCTACTACATGTTTTCCATATCTGTTTATAATCTGTATGGCTTTTTCCCTGTATCCCTTTACAGGGGGTTTAAAGCCTGTCCCAAATATGGCATCTATAACAACATCAGCTTCCTTTATGCTGTTTCTAAGTTTTGCAAGTTTATCTTTTCCTATGAGGGATACCTCTCCCCCAAATGTTTCAAATATTTCAAGGTTTTTTAAATTGTCCTGGGAAAGTTTACCCCTTGAGTCTGAAAGGATAAAAACCTTTACCTTTTTTCCTTTCCTTAAGAGATACCTTGCTATAACAAGCCCATCTCCTCCATTATTCCCGCTTCCTGCAACAACAACAAAGTAATCTTTATCCTTGTATCTGTTTAAAATAATTTCTGCTGATGTTCTCCCTGCATTTTCCATTAGTACAAGGGAAGGTATCCCGGTTAAATTTATTGTATTTTCATCGGCAAAGGCCATTTCTTTCGCTTTAAGAACCTTCATAAAATCCTCCTAAAAAATCCAATTGAAGTATAAAAAAATTGTAATATTATTTTCTCTGAAAATTTTAACAAACCAGAGGAGTGTATATGATTTACGATACAGAGTTTGATGTTGTTGTTATAGGTGGCGGTCATGCTGGAATAGAAGCTGCTCTTGCTGCAGCAAAACTTGGGGTAAAGACTGCCCTTATAACCCTTGATAAAGAGAAAATAGGACTTATGCCCTGTAATCCGGCAATAGGCGGAATAGCAAAGGGTATTGTGGTCAGGGAGATAGATGCCTTCGGCGGGGAAATGGGAAAGGCTATTGATGAAACTGGTATTCAGTTTAAAACATTAAATACAAGGAAGGGACCGGCTGTACGCTCCCCAAGGGCACAGGCAGACAAAGAGGAATACAGAAAATATATGGTAAGAAAAACCCAGAATACTGAAAATCTGGTTGTAATAGAAGGAGAGGCAACAGATATATTTTTAAAACCCCATTCAAATGAAGTTGAAGGGGTTGAGGTAGATGGAGCTTTAAAAATAAGGGCAAAATCTGTTGTCGTTACAACAGGAACATTTTTAGACGGGGTTATACATATAGGAGATAAGCAGATACCAGCCGGTAGAATGGGAGAAAAACCTGCAACAAAGCTTCCCCAGTTTTATAAAAGGGCAGGTTTCCCACTCCAGAGGTTCAAAACAGGAACACCGGCAAGACTTGACAAAAGGACTATAGATTTCTCTTCCCTTGAGGAAGCCCCTGGAGATGAACCACCTCCGAAATTTTCCTTCTGGACTGAGCCTTACGGTTCCTACTGGTTCAGGGAAGGACAGAAGGAGCAGGTATCCTGTTATATAACATACACAACCCCAAAAACACACCAGATAATAAGGGAAAATCTCCACAGGACAGCCCTTTATGGGGGAGCAATAACAGGGATAGGTCCAAGGTACTGCCCTTCCATTGAGGATAAAATTGTAAAGTTTGCAAACAAAGAAAGGCATACTGTCTGGCTTGAACCGGAAACAAGGGACGGAATAAGCATATATCCTAACGGTCTTTCCACATCGCTACCTGAAGAAGTCCAGTGGGAGATGTACCGCTCTATTCCGGGTCTTGAAAATGTTGTTCTCCTCAAACCTGCCTACGCCATAGAATACGATATTGTTCCACCTACAGAGCTTTATCCAACCCTTGAAACAAAGAGGATAAAAGGTCTTTACCACGCAGGGAATTTCAACGGAACAACAGGTTATGAGGAAGCTGCAGGACAGGGTCTTGTAGCAGGGATAAATGCAGCTTTAAGGGCACTTGGAAAAGAGCCATTTTATATAAGAAGAGATGAGGCCTACATTGGGGTTATGATAGATGACCTTACAACAAAAGGAGTTATAGAGCCTTACAGACTGTTCACCTCCCGTTCAGAGTACAGACTGCATCTAAGACAGGATAACCCTATCTTAAGGCTTTATGAGAAGGCATATAACCTTGGAATGCTGACTGAAAGCCAGTATAGATACGTGAAGGAGACACAGGAAGAGATAAACCAGTGGATAGAAAGATACAAAGAGGAAAAAACAAAGATAAACGGAAAAAGTATAACTGCCTTTGAGCTTTTAAAAAGACCTGAAATTGATGTTGATAAGCTAAAGGATTATGGATTTTCTATCCCTGAAAGGGATTACATAAAGGAAGAAATTGATATAAATGTTAAGTATTCTGGATATTTTGAAAGGGAGAAAAAGATAAATGAAAAAATGAGGCATCTTGAAAATATAAAACTTCCCCAGGACATAAACTATGAGGAGATACCTGGTCTTAGAAAGGAGATTGTTCAGAAGCTTTCAAAGGCAAAGCCCTTAACACTTGGACATGCAGCAAGACTTGAGGGTATAACCCCAGCAGCAATAACAGCTATTTTGGTTCATCTTGAAAAGATAAGGAAGACTTGATAGGGGTCTTCCTTTTTCTTTTAAAGGATAAAAAAAGGAAGCCAATAACGGCAGCTTCATTAAAAAAAAGCAAAAAGTGGAGCAGATAAACCTTTGTTTGATTATCCTGTATCCCAAAAACATGTTCAATTCCCCTGTAAAAAAGAAAAGAAAAAACTAAACCAGCAAGATAACCTGCCTGCTTGAACATATCAACGTAAGAAAGAAGCTTCTTTTTTCTTAAAAAAAGTGTTTCCGCCCGTAAAAGATACGAACCGAACATGAATGTTATCTGGTAACCAGAGTATATAAGCAGGGCTGTTGTGTAGGTATAAGGTTTCAAAATAAAAAGGAGAACTAAAAGCAGTATAACAACTTCAACAAAAAGGGATATATAAAAGAACTTTTTTATTGTTATAAGCTTTTCATAAAACTTTGCTATAACAAGCATTCCAACAGCAAGAATAATTCCTCCAATAGAGTAAATAGAAGGTTTTAAAGGGGCATATATAGTAAAGATTGAGCCTACAGATAATCCTGTGAAAAGGGAATTTAAAAACTTATATCTAAGGTACCAGTACGGCCTAATACCTGTTATCTTCAAGATATAATCTCTCTAAACTTTTCAATAGGAAGAGGTTTTGAAATACTGTATCCCTGGGCACAGTGTATTCCAAGCATCTCCAAAATATAAAGTATCTCACCACTTTCTGCATACTCCCCTATTGTTTTTATTTTAAAGTCTTTTGCTATTTGGGAGATAGCCTTTACAATAGATGCAGATTTCATATTTTTCAGGATATCCTTTATAAGGGAACCATCTATTTTTAGTATATCTATATCAAAATTTAAAAGATAACTGAATGAGGCATATCCAGCTCCAAAATCATCAAGGGCTATTTTTATATCTTTTCCCCTTGCATAGGATATAAATTCAGAAATTATAGAGTAGTACTCTACAAAAGATGTTTCTGTTATCTCAATAACAGGGATAAAGTGAAACTTTTTTCTTTTTTCCGCCAGTATATCCACAATCTCTTTTGTTTCTTTTGCTTTTTGTTCTGTTTTTATTGTTTTATTTAAAAATAAAAATCTTCCTTTAAAAACCTCTAAAAATTCCTTTTGGATAATCTTTTCAAAAAGAATATTTTCAAGCTCATCTATAAAGCCAAACTGCTCTGCTACATTTATAAAAATCCCTGCTGGATACAGCTTCTTGTCTATCTTTATTCTTAACAGAACCTCTCCACCTATGATTTTTTTCTGTTCAAGGTTGTAAATAGGCTGTATATAAGGAATGATGCTTTTGTTTTTTATAGCTTTATTTAACATAGATTTGTATTTTTCTATATCTAAAAATTTTTTGTTAATCTCTTTGTTAAAGATTGTGTAAGTATTTTTTCCCCTTGATTTTGAAACATACATGGCCTGTTCTGAAGATGCAAGTAAAATTTTTGGGTCTTTTCCGTCCTGTGGATATATGGAAAGTCCTACAGATAAGGTTGTTTTAACTATGGAATTACCAACTTTTAGATAAAAGTTTGAAACAATTTTCAAAAGCTCCTCTATAAATATCAGGTAGTCCTGGAATGTCCCCCCATAAAGAACTATACCGAATGTATCTCCACTTATCCTGCCGACAAATCCATTTGGGGGAAGTAAATCCTCAATAAGAGATGCGATTTTTGACAGGTAAATATCCCCTAAAGAATGACCGTAAACATCATTTATATATTTAAAATTATCCAGGTCTGCAATAATGACAGCTATCTGCTTTTTTTCCCTCTCGGCTTTTTTCAAAATTACAGCCAGTCTTTCTAAAAAACCTTCCTTTGAATATACCTTTGTTATGTTGTCTATATGCTTGATACTTTTTAGTTCTTTGTTTACAGAAGAAAACTGATTTAGTATCCTGTCGTACTTTTCTGTTACTTCCAGTAAGATATTTTTTAATATTTTATATTCCGGTTCTCTAAACATCACTCTCCCACAATGCAACAAGTACTGATGTCTGGTTATAAAAATTTATCTTTTTTTCTGTTTTATCTGGAGCTATCTCTCCAAATGTTAGCATACCAGCTACTGGTGTAGATAAAAATAGTCTTCTAAAAATCTTTGCTTCTTCATTTTGGAGTTGGCTTTTTTTCAGAAGCTCATACCTTGCAACGCAGGAAAAGTTTAATATAAATTCCGGTTTTGCGTTTATTTCCATTAAATGGTATTTAAAAATCTTTACATCAAGTTCCGTTGTTTCTACAATATCCTCAGGGTCTCCTATTGATATTTTTATCCTATCTCCTATATCAAAATTTCCCCAGAATTTAAAGGCTCCTTCCTTTTCTGAATACTCCTTTGGAGTCCTGCAGAAGGTCATATGTCCAAAATTTTTTTCTATAACAATAAAAGGAAAACTCCACAGATATTTAGAGGTCTTTTCCATATCAAGATCTTCCGGGGATAAACCTGTTCCCCTTAGTATTTTCTCCAGAAAAAAGTAAGAGCTGATACCATCTATCTCATAAATTCTGTTTAAATGGGATTTTGTTATTTTGTATGCAGGACCTACAGGAACAAAACCGGAAGATACAGTTACAGATGAGTAAACATTTTCAAATTGAAGTAAAACAAATCCGTCTTTTATTGTATTCCCATTGTATATAAGTTTTGTTAAAAATTTAGGATGGTTAGAGGAGGCAATTCCTCCAGCTAAAATAGTATTACCATCAAAAAAACCAAGCTTATCAATGATCATGTTAAGGGCGACATTTGATGTTGTGGAGAATATTATGTTTGTTTGGGTTTCCTTTAATTTTTTTTCTAAAAAGTCAGATATATGTTCGTAGTTAAGGGATAGATTTTCTTTATAAAAAACATTTATTTTTCCTTTTTTTTCAAACTGAAAGAAAATGCTCTGTATGAAATTTTCCTTAAACTCTTTTTTATCAAGAACAGCAGCAGCAGAAACAACAACATAATCAAAATTTATATTTTTCTGTATTTCTTTTAAAAGCTTTTCATCTACAAGATGAACAGGGGCAAAAATAAGAAGAAAGGAGCTGTCATTTTTGTTTATTGTGCTTAAATAAGCTAAAAACTGCCCTGTATCTTTTGTTGTAAATATTTCTGTTTTCATATATTTTCCTGATTAAGGATTATTCTATGTTTTTTATAGTATCGGAATATTACCCTTTATCTTGATCTAATTCTTTGATGAATTTTTCAACAGGCTCCGGAAGATGCTCTAAAGACACAGATATCTCTTTTCCAGTCCTTGGATGCTTAAATGAGATTTTATAGGCTACAAGGCAGTGGAAGGGGATATTCTCAACAGCCTGTTTTGCAGTCTGGGTTTTAAGTGAGCTTTTTTTAAAGCCGTAAACCCTGTCATTCAAAAGGGGATGCCCTAAAGCTGAAAAGTGAACCCTTATCTGGTGGGTTCTTCCTGTATGGAGTTTTATATCAACAAGGGTTATATTGTGACGTTCCCATCTTCTTTCTGTCCAGTATTCTGTAAGGGCATCCCTGAGATTTGTCGCCTGTATTCCCATTTTTTGCCTGTTGTATATAGACCTTCCTATAGGAAGATCTATAAAGCCGTGGTCTTTTTTTACAATACCTGTTACTAAAGCTTTGTATCTCTTGTCTACAGTTCTTTCCTGAAACTGTTTTTGGAGTTCTTTATGGGCAAACTCTGATTTTGCAACAATAAGAAGACCTGCTGTGTCTTTATCTAACCTGTGGACAATACCTGCCCTTTCTCTCCCTCCATATTCAGAGACATGTTTGAAGTGGTATAAAAGTGCGTTTACCAGTGTTCCTGACGTATGTCCCGGTGAAGGGTGGACAACCATTCCTGGAGGTTTATAAACAACGGCAAGGTCATCATCTTCAAAGTATATCTTCAGGGGGATATTTTCAGGTTCTACTTTTAGTTCTTGAGGAGGTGGGATTTCAAGCTTTACTTCCCTGTTTTCCTTTATTTTTAAAGATGGTTTTTTTACCAGTTTCCCATCTACATATACAAACCCATCTTTTATAAGTTTCTGGTAATATGCTCTGGAAAACTCCGGATACACATTTGATAAAAACTGATCAAGACGTTTTCCAGAAAATTCCCTATCTACTGTAAATGTTAAAATTTCCTTTTCCATCTTATCTTTGTCATAAATAATTTTGAAAAAATATAAGATAAAATATTTTAAAATCAAAAAGTGTAATATACATAATGGAGAATAAAAATAAGCTTCTTTTAGCAATTTTTTTAAATCTTATTATCGTTTTTTCCCAGATAGGATTCGGGATATACAGCAAATCTATAGCTTTAATAACAGATGCTGTCCATAACTTTCAGGATGTTGTTTCCCTTATAATTGCGTTTATTGCCGCTGTTTATATGCAGAAAAAACCAACAGAGTATATGACCTACGGTTATCTTCGTTCAGAAGTTATGGCAGGTTTTATAAACTCTGCCATACTTATAGGGGCGGTTATCCTTATTATTTTTTCAAGTGTAGAAAGGCTTTTTTATCCCCAGGAGGTAGAGAGTATCTACGTTGTTATTGTTGGTTTTGTTGGGTTTGTTGTAAATGCCTTTTCAGCCTATCTTCTTGGGTTTCACCACCATCACGGGGAGGATCATCACCACCACCACGACTTGAATATAAAGGCTGCATACCTCCACCTTATAAGTGATGCAGGTATGTCTTTAGGAGTTGTTGTAGGTGGTATATTTATGTATATCTATAATCTATACTGGATAGACCCTTTAATATCTATACTTTTCAGCCTTTATATCCTGAAGGAAACCCTTCCTGTCCTGAAAAAGAGCTACCTTATTTTGATGGAGTCTGTTCCCCAGGATATAAGCATATTAAACCTGAAAAAGGAGATTTTATCTATTGAACATATAAAAGAGATCCATGATGTTCACGTGTGGGCTTTATCCTCTAAGGATATTTATTTTACAGGGCATATTGTTTTAGACAGCTCTATATCTGTTGAGGAGTTTGATGCCCTTTTAGAAAAAATAAAAAAAATTTTAAAGGATAAAGGGATAAACCATATAACTATCCAGCCGGAAACTGAAAAATACAGATGTGAAAATACCTACTGAGTTTTTAGAAAATACCTGAACTTTTCGTAAAACTTTATATTTTTTAGTCTGTCTAATGCTTTTATCTCTTTTTCCATCTTTCTGATTTTCAGAATTTCATCGGCTGTTTTTTCCCCTATGTATGGAACAAGTATAAGCTCTTCCTTTGGGGCTGTGTTGACGTTTATTTTTAGATAATCTTCACTGTATTTTGGTTTCTTTCCAGGAAAAAGTATGTAAAAAAGCAGATAAATAAAAAAGAAAATAATAAAAACAATCTTTTGCTTTTCAAAAAGGGATCTATTTAAGAATTTCCCTTCCATGGATTTCTCTTTTTAGATCAAGGAGATTTTCTATAATTTCCATATCTTTAAAAGTTATCCTTACCTCATTATCTGCTTTTTTTAAAAGAAAAGGATAACCATTTACAGAGTAATAAGAAAGAATGTCTAATATCTCTTCTATATCTGGAGTTTCCCTTAATGGATTTTCATAAACCTCAATAAGGGATATATGTTTCCCTTTGTCATACTTTCCATAAAAGTATCTTATCTGGGTATCCTTTAAGCCTGTTGATATTTCTTTTTCTATATAGTCAAAAATTTCTGAAAACTCCCATTTTTTCTCTTCAAGATTGATATAAAAACCAGGTGAGTATCCAGTTTCATCAATATATTTATAAAAAAGTCTTATGTCTGGTATAGGTCTGTTAAAAATCTCTGTGTTGTGGGAGGTTTTTGCAATTCCTATGATTAATGGGTTCCAGTCCAGACCGTAAAATAGTTTATGGAGGAGAAGAAGGTACTCAAAGTATGCAACTTTTGATAAAGCAGCCTCTATAACATCCCTCCTTTCTCCTTTTTTACCAAGTATAGAGGCAAGCTTTTCTTCTAATGACATTCTAAATGTATCAGAAAAGGCTGTGATATCTTCTTTTAAAAGATTTTCCTTTAAAATCGGTATATACTCAGAGGCAAGCTTTGCAAGTTTTCCTTCAAACTCCTCAGATGTAAACCAGTCTGTTTTTGGGAAAAATGTTATAAATCTTCCGCTTAATGTCCCATCCAGTATTAAAACAGGGGGTTTTTCCCTTTCTGCAAGCCTGATAAGTGCTTTAAGCTCAAGGAGGAACATAAGCATTTTAAGATAACTGTCAACAACATCAGTTTTCTTTATTACTGTTATTCCTATATCCCCTGCAAACTCCTCAACAGTTTCTCCATTTTCCTTAAAGCCTACAGCGTACCCTGCAACTGAATAAAGATAAAAACCCAGATAATGCTTTTTGTTAAAAGAACCGTCTTCAGCAATAGAAAAAAGGTACTTTTTCTGCGGGGTGTATGGAAACCACCTTTTTAGAACTTCTTTTTCTGTTATATCCTCTTCTATATTTATGGTTATTTCCTGTAAATATTTCCTAAGCCTGTAAGTTTTTTCAAAAAGTTCAGGTCTCACTGTAAGTCTCCAGATTTTTAAATAAATATTAACGTGAATACTTATAAATTTCTATTATCCTGAACAATTTCTACAAATATACCATCAGGGTCCTTAATAAAAAAATATAAAATACCTGTTCTTCCTTTATTTATTTTTGTCTTTTTATCTGCAATACCTATACTTTTTAGGTGGTTCAGGGTTTTTTCTATGTCCTCTGTTTTCAGGGCAAAGTGCTTAACCCCTATTATCTTTAGATTTTCCCATAAATCCCTGTAGAGGTTGGGTATCTCCCTGTAAGGGGAAAAGAAAAATATTTCAAGAAAGAAATCCCCAAGCTTCATATTAACAATTTCTACAGAATTATCTTTAGATTTCCAGTGTAGAACCTTTTTAAAACCTAATTTTTTATAAAAGGAAACAGATTTTTCAATATCCTTAACAGTGATGGCTACATGGTGGATTGACAGTTTCATCTTCAGGAAGGGGGTAAATCCCCCTATTACCCCTGTTTTGCTTTGTATACTTCTATAAGGTCTGTTACAGGAGCATCTAAAACATAAAGGTTCTTATAACCCATAGCTTCCAGATATCCCATAACCCTGTTTGCAAATTTCTGAAGATTACACGCAAGAACTATAGGAGTTGTTTTATCTTTTGGAATTCTTCCATCTTCAAACTGCTGAACAAACTCTGTTACCGGAACGTAATATGCACTTGGAACATTTGCCTCTTCTGCATTTTCCCCTTCAACTTTAGCAGGTGGTCTAACATCAAGAAGAATTGCCCCGGCTTCTTCTATAAGTTCCCTTGCTTTGTGGATATCAACATGGCCGAGATTTTCCTTTTCCTTGTCCCCTTCTATACATTCCCTGAGATTTTTTAGAATTTCTATCTCTACCATATACGCCCTCCTTTGGTTAGTTATTTCTAACTATTATATCTTAAATTTATCCTTTGTTTTATCTGTAAGGAGGGATATATGTTTTCTTCCTGCAAAACCTTCATCTATTGAATGCCAGTATTCTATTTCGTCCTCATCCTCTCTCCAGCATAGATATATATCCTTTCCATTATAGTGGGCAGGAAAATCAACAAGGAAAGGATCAAGCCCTTTTACAAAAATTCCAAAACTTTCAATAATCTCTATAAGCTCATTTATATTGTCATTCATCTCCTTTATTTCTGTTTTCAGATACATAACCTCAAGTTCATCATTTTTTTCCTCTATTTCAATTTCGTAGTTCTCTATAACATCATACAGCTTTTCCCTTTTTTCCTTTATCTCCTCAACAAGGAGTTTTATTTGGGGAAGAATACTGTTTGCCTCTTCTATGGTAAAGTACTTCATCTTATCCTCCGGAAAAAATATTTCTTAGATTTATAAATACCTTTTACACTTAAATTATATACGATTTTCCTTATATCAATATTACTATATATCTTCGTCAATGCTTTTTTACAAAAAAGCCTTTAAAATCCTGTTAATAAAGGATAGTTTCTATACTTATAATGATATGCTAAACTAAATAGCAAACCTACCTCAGGGGTGAGAAAATGAGCCTAAAAATATACAACACCTTAACAGGAAAAAAAGAGGAATTTGTTCCTATAAAACCAGGTGAAGTTAAGATATACACATGTGGCGTTACTGTATATGATGTAAACCATGTCGGCCATGGAAGAAGTTTAATTGTTTTTGATGTAATCAGAAGATATTTAAGATACTTAGGATACAATGTAAAATTTGTAAGAAATTTTACAGATGTTGATGATAAGATTATCAACAGGGCAAAAAATGAGTGCCTCCCTTTTACAGTAATAGCAGATAGATACATAAAGGAATACTTCCAGGATGCAGAAAACTTTAGAATAGAGCCTGCTGATGTAGAACCAAGGGTTACTACCCACATTCCAGATATTATTGATTTTATCCGAAAGCTGATAGAAAAAGGATATGCCTACGAAGTTGAAGGGGATGTTTATTTCTCTGTAAGGAAATTCAAAGATTATGGAAAACTTTCAAAAAGAAGTATTGATGAACTTATAGCTGGGGCAAGGGTAGAACCTGGGGAAAAGAAAAAAGATCCCCTTGATTTTGCCCTGTGGAAAGCTGCAAAAGCTGGAGAGCCAGCCTGGGATAGTCCGTGGGGAAAAGGAAGACCAGGGTGGCATACAGAATGCTGTGCAATGATATTTAAACACCTTGGAGAAACAATAGATATCCACGGCGGCGGTCTTGATTTAACATTCCCCCACCATGAAAATGAACTTGCCCAGGCAGAAGCCCTATCAGATAAACCTTTTGCAAAGTACTGGGTTCATAATGGCCTTGTTACAGTAAACGGACAAAAAATGTCTAAATCTTTAGGAAACTACATAACCCTTAAAGAGATATACTCAAAATACGAGCCTGATATACTCAGGCTTTTAGTATTATCTGTCCATTACAGAAGTCCATTAGATTTTTCCTGGGAAAAGATGGAAGAAACAAAAAAAGCCTATGAAAGGCTTAAAACGGCTATTGAGGATTATTCAATAGTGGAAAAACTTCCTGAAAATCCAGAGTTTGAAGGTCACCTTTATGATGCCATTGCAAAGGCTGAGCAGGATTTTTATGCTGCCATGAGTGATGATTTTAATACCCCTGAAGCCCTTGCTGCCTTATTTGGTCTCGTCAGGGAGATGAATATACTAAAGGATAAAGCTGTAAAGGAAGGGGGAATTTCAAAGAAAGCCCTTGCTTCCTATAAAGAAGCTTCTGATCTTATTCATAACATAGGTAAAGATATGTTTGGTCTTTTTGATAGTCTCCAGCCCTGTGTTGAAGTAGAAGAGATAAAAACTGAAAAGAAAGAAGAAGCTATAGATGAGGAACTTATTGAAACACTTTTAGAGGTTAGAAATATAGCAAGAAAACAAAAGATGTTTGATATAGCAGATCTAATAAGGGACAAGTTAGCTCAGCAGGGAATTGTTATTGAAGACACACCTGTAGGAACAAAATGGAAGAAAAAGTAAGGAGCGTGGAGATGGTAGGAGGAGAAACAGTTGCCCAAAAAATTTTTGACAGCGTAGTTAAAAACTACGATCCTTTTTTAACCACAACAACATTTGGTTTTATAGACCAGTGGCAGAATGAACTGATAAACAATGTCCCTTCTGGAGAACTTTTTGTTGATATAGGAACAGGAACAGGTGAGATTGTGAAAAAGGTAAACAGGGTTTACCCGGAGACAAAGGTTGTCGGTATAGATGTATCTATGAATATGCTTAGAAAAGCTATTGAAAAAACGGAGGGAGATCCGCGGGACTTTTTTGTAAGGGCATCTGCCTTAAAGATGCCCTTTAAGGATAAATCTGTTGATGCTGTGCTGAGTTCTTTAACTTTCAGGCATCTTCCATTAGATGAGGCAGCAAAGGAGATAAACAGGGTTCTAAAAGATGGAGGTTATTTTGGAATTCTTGATATTGTTAAACCTCCTTCAAGGAAACTGTACAAAGCGGTTAATATATTTGCCACGAAGATATTTAGACCTATTGGAACATCAATTTTTTCTAAAGAAGAATATGAGTACTTTATGGAAAGTATAGAAAAGGCTCTATCTCCAGATGCATTAAGGGTAGCCCTTTCAGATTACTCTTTTAAGCAGGAATATCAGGTAACTAAATTCTTTGGAATGATTACTATTTCTATTTTCAGGAAGGTCCAGTAATATTATAATTTTCTTATAAAGAAGGTATGAAGGAGTTTTAAATGAAAGAATTCATTGTAGATGCCAGGGATTATGACAAGGTTATTGTAACAACTGCTATAGAATCTGGGGCTGATTATGTGATTATCCCTGAGGAAAAATTAGAAGAAGCTAAAAAATTAGGAAGAATAAAGTTTATAACAGTTGATAAAGATGGAAACTTTTCTGATGATTTTGTTTATATTGTAATTCACAATAAAGAGGATGAGGAAAGGGCAGCCCAGCTTGCCAGAGCTGGCAAAAAGGTTATTGTTAAAACAACAGACTGGACAATTATCCCCCTGGAGAACCTTATAGCCCAGTCTGACAATATATACGCTGTTGTAAAAAATGCAGAAGAGGCTGATATTGCAGTAGGTATTTTAGAGAAAGGGGTTAAAGGTGTTGTATTAGAAACAAAAGATTTAAATGAGATAAAGAAAGTATCCGGCGTTATAAAGGAAAATGTAGAAAAGATAGAGCTTGTAAAGGCAAAGGTAATAAATATAGTGTCTGTTGGAATGGGTGATAGGGTTGCTGTTGACACAACATCTTTATTTAAGCGTGGAGAAGGAATGCTTGTAGGAAATTCCTCTGCAGGGATGATTTTTGTCCATGCTGAAACCGAGGAAAGCCCTTATGTTGCATCAAGGCCGTTTAGAGTTAATGCCGGTGCAGTCCACATGTATACAAGGGTTCCAGGGGGAAAAACTGTTTATCTGTGTGAGCTTAAAGCAGGTAAGGAAGTTATGGCTTATGACATAGAAGGAAACGGAAGGGCTGTTGTTGTTGGAAGGTCAAAAATTGAAAGAAGACCAATGCTTCTTGTAGAGGCAGAGTATGAAGGAAAAAAGCTGAGTGCAGTTTTACAGAATGCAGAAACAATAAGACTTGTTAAAGGGGACGGTTCCTTAATATCCGTCGTTGATCTTCAGGTTGGAGATGAAATACTTGGATATGTGGAAGAGGCAGGGAGACATTTTGGGATGAAAGTTGAAGAGACAATTTTAGAGATTTAGGAGTATTATGAATTCTAAACTTGCTTTTAAGGTAGGACTTTTTGTCCTTTTTATCTCCGCTGTATCAGCCTACCTGATTATTATGTTTAATGGAAAAGGATTTGGTGTATCTACAAAGGAATATCACATATACTTTGACAGTGTAGAGGGCCTGTCTCCAGGGGCTGATGTTCAGGTAAAAGGTGTAAAAGCTGGAAAGGTTGACAGTATTTCTATTGATAAAGGAAAGGTCCGGGTAGATATTTCTGTCAGAAAAGAAATCCCCATTTATAAAAATGCCCAGGCTTACATAAAAACACTGGGCCTAATGGGGGATAAATTTGTATATATAGATCCTGGAACCCCAGAGGCAGGTGAGTTAGCATCAGGCAATGCTATCAGACAGGGGCAGGTTTATGCTTCAACAGAAGATGTAATGTCCTCTGTTTCAAAGGCAGCTGAGAAGATAGCCCAGTTTATAGACAATCTAAATACAGCGGTAGAAAGGGGAAAATTAGAGGAGTTAATTACAAATATAAGACTCTTAGCAAAGCATACAGACCAGCTTGTCCAGGAAAACAGAAAAGCTATAAAGGAAACAATAGAGAATATAAAAGTCCTTTCAGCTTCTTTAAGGAAAGACCTTCCTGTCTTAATCGCAAAGATAGAAAAAGCAGCTGACAATATCGGGCAGATTGCAGGGGAAAACAGGCAGGACATAAGGGAACTTATAAGAAACCTCAGGGCTGTTTCTAAAGCTTTAAAGGAAAAAACCCCAGAAGTTTTAGAAAATATGAACAAAGCTGTTGCTGTTATTGGGGAAACAGTTGATGAAAATAAGGATGAAATATCAAAGACTATAAAACATTTGGAAAAATCCGCTGAAAAATTTGAGAAAATTTTAGCATATGTAGAGTCTGGGAAAGGGACATTAGGTAAGCTTATAAAGGAAGATAAGCTGTATGAAGATGTAAGGGGCGGTATAAAATCCTTTACAAAACCTTTTGCGCTTGTTGAAAAATCTACCCTTGACATTATGCTTTATGGGGAAAAACATACCGGAAATACAGATGCAAAGGCTGGTATCGCTGCGATGTTTTCCTCACGTCCAGACAGGTATATATACATAGGACTTTTATCAAACAGTAATGGAGCTGTTACAAAAAAGGATGTATATGTTTCTGGGGATAGGGTTACTACCCAGTTAAAAAAGGATTACAACATCCTTTTTGATATCCAGTATGCAAGAAAATTTTTAGACTGGAATGATAAGGAATTTTGGGTAAGGGCTGGTATAAAAGATACTACCGCAGACGCAGGTATAGACATAAAATATAATAAAAACCTGTGGTTTACCTCCGATCTTTACAATTTTGACAGGGATGAAGTTCCAGGGGAACCTAAAAATCCCCAGCTTGATATTGGCTTCAGGTATAAGTTTGAGAATTATCCTTTCTTCATAAAAGCCGGTGGTTCTGACCTTTTAAACAGCAAGTACATAGGGGTGTTTATAGGCGGAGGTTTTATGTTTAGGGATGATGACTTAAAGTATCTGTTAGGAGCAATGCCAAAACCATAAAATAAAGAGAGGAACACAGATGGATAAATTAGATTACTTACAAAATCTTGAGATATTTACAGGTTTAAAGGAAGAAGAGGTTAAGGAGATCTCAAAATATTTCCATCTTGAAGAGTACAAAAAAGGGGATTACATATTTTTTGAAGGGGATGAAGAACCCGGTATATACATTGTTGTAGATGGTATAGTGAAACTTACAAAAGAAACAGCTGACGGAAAAACAGTCATACTAAAACTTGTGACCCCAGGGGAAGTTTTTGGCTGGGTTGTTCTTGGGGATTCAAAACCATCAAGCACATATACAGCCCAGGCTCTGGTAGATTCAAGGGTTTTACACATATCAAACAAAGATTTTCTTAACCTTTTAACATCTTATCCTGCCATTGCAGTAAGAATAACATGTATAGCATCAAAAATGGTTCTTGAGGCCTACGATAGGCTTAAAAGCCTTGCTGTAGAGAAAGTGGAAGGCAGAATAGCAAATCTACTTCTGGAGCTTGGGAAAAAGATAGGAAAAGAAGAGAATGGAAAGATTGTAATTCGCTCCCCTATAACAAGACAGGACCTTGCTGAAATGACAGGAACAACTGTTGAAACAGCGATACGTATTATAAGCAGATGGAAAAAGGAAGGTATTTTAAATACAGAAAGGGGAAAAATAGAGATCCTCAAACCAGAGTATCTTGAAGACCTTGTATCCTGAGATTTCTGTAGAATAAATAGTTGAAAGTTATTTCCTGTCCCTCTATAATATAATAATATTCTAATATTCTAAAAGGAGTAGTCTATGAAGAGATTAGGTATATTCCTTTCTATACTGGTTTTTACCGGGGCATTTGGGAAAGAGCTGACGCTGAAAGAAGCTATACAGACAGCACTGGAAAACAGTTATCAGCTGAAGGCTGCAAAAAAACTTTTAAAATCTAAGGAGTTTGAATACAAAGCAACAAAGGGACTTAGATGGCCTACCCTTAAATTTACAGAGATGTTTATGAGAACAAATGTCCCAGGCTGGGCAATGATGAATGAGCTTAACCAGCAGCGTCTAACAATGATGTCGTCAGCAAAATATGTTGATATGACAGCAATGAATGCAATGTTTGGGATGCCTATGTTTCAATCTCCATCTTACCCTGAGTGGAATAACTGGCAAACAAAGATAGATTTACAGTTTCCAATATATACAGCCGGCAAAATATCCACCGGTATAAAAATGAGAAAAAAAGAGTATGAAGCCACAAAAAAAGATGTAAAAAGGACAGAACAAAAGGTTATTTATGACGTATCAAAAGCATACTACGGAGCTCTGTTAGCTAAAGAAGCTATAAAGCTTGCAAAGCAGGCCTACAAGACAGTGGAGAAACATTACAAAACTGCAAAATCAATGTATGAAAACGGTCTTGCCATATATGCCGATGTTCTCAGGGCAAAGGTTTATCTAATGAATGTTAAAAGCAAGATTGCAGAAGCTGAAAATCAATACCTGATAGCAAAAAAGGGACTTCTTCTTGCTATGGGGGTAGATAACGTAAATCCATCTGATATAGAGATTGTAGGTGAACTTTCATTTAAGGATACAGATAAAAGTGTTGACTACTGGGAATACTACGCTGTAAACAATAGGCCTGACTTTATTGCACTGAAGGAAAGGGTAGAAAACGCAAAAAGAATGGTGAAATTTGTTAAAGCTGATATGTATCCGATGGTTGGAGCATTTGCAACATACCAGATGGATGATAAAAATAATCCCTTTGGTTCTGATGGAACAGGATGGACAGCAGGTGTAGCTTTAACATGGAATATATTTGATGGATTTAAAACATTAAATAAATACAAAGCTGCAAAGGAAACTTACAGATACTACAGCCAGCAGAAAAAAGGATTTAAGGAATTTATAAAATTCTCTGTTTACCAGGCATATGCAAACCTTCAAACGGCAAAAGAAAAACTAAAAACAGCAGAACAGAATGTTGTCTGGGCTGAAGAGGTTTTAAAAATAACAGAAACAAGATACAAAAACCAGATGGCAACCATGATAGACCTTTTAGATACCCAGACCATGTATGACAAGATAAAATTTGAAAAAGCGAAGGCAACTTACGATGCAAATATAGCTCTACTTGAACTGATGTTCCAGGCAGGCGCATTAAAAAAAGAAAATAATGGAGGAGAAAGATAATGAAGAGTTTAATTAAGTTTACAGTCTTCTTTATCATTCCTATTGCTGTCTTGATTTTATGGATTGGAGGTTTTTTCTCACATAGAGTACCACCAGGTTATGCACAGGTGGAGGCTCCAGCTGTAACAGGTGTAAAAACCATGAAAATTGAGGCTGAAAGAGCAAAGGGCCTTTACACTGTTGACGGGACTGTAATGGCAAACAACAATGCAAAGGTAGCAACAAAAATAATGGGGAGAATTTTAGAAATAAAAGTTAAAGAAGGGGATAAAGTAAAAGCTGGTCAGGTTTTAGCCCTTATAGATACAAGTGATATAGAGCAAAATATCAAGGAAGCAAAGGCAGCCCTTGAAGAGCTGTCAAAAGGAAGAGAGGAAGCTCTGGCAGGTTTAAGGGCTGCTAAAGCTGGATACGAATTTGCAAAAAGAACCTACGAAAGATTTAAAAATCTGTATAAAGAAAACGCTGTTTCTAAACAGCAGTTAGAAGAAATTGAAACAAAAATGATTGGAGCGAAAGCCCAGTATGAAGCAATACAGGCAAAACTAAAGCAGTTGGATGCAAAAGAGAAGCAGGTAAGGGCTAAACTTAAATTTGCCCAGATTATGAAAAATTACGGCGTTATTAAAGCCCCTTTTGATGGTGTTGTAATTAAGAAAATGAATGATGTTGGGGATATGGCAGCCCCTGGAATGCCTATCTTTGTAATAGGGGACAATGACTTTAGATTTTTCGCCCAGATAGATGAAAGCTTTGTGGATAAAATCCACGTTGGAGATGAATTTGAAATAAATCTTGAAACTATAGGAAAAACAGTTATAGGAAAAGTTGTTGAAAAAAATAACAATATAGATCCTATGAGCAGAAGCTTTTCTATAAAGATGAAAATCCCTTACGTTGAGGGTCTTGCCTCAGGGATGTATGGAAAGTTTTATATACCAACAGAAGCTGAAGAAGAAATATTCATACCAAAGTCTGCAGTTGTTAAATGGGGTCAGCTTGATGCTGTTTATAAGGTAGATAATCAAGGAGTTCTTCATCTTACATTTATAAAGATTGGAAAGGAGCTTAAAGATAAAGTTCAGGTTTTATCTGGTGTTGAGTCAGGAGATGAGATTGTAGTATCAGGAACAGAAAGAGCTTGCGACGGCTGTAAAATCAGATAATTCTGGAGGTAAAAAATGGATTATAAAAATATGCAGTTTGGAATGGCCGGAAAAATAGCAAAGGCCTTCGTAAACTCGCCCCTTACTCCTTTGCTTGTTTTAGCATCTTTACTTCTTGGGTTATTTGCTGTTTTAACGACCCCAAGGGATGAGGAACCTCAGATTGTTGTTCCTATGATTGACATAATGGTTCCTGTTCCAGGTTCACAGGCAGAAGAGATAGACAAAATTGTAACAAAGCCCCTTGAAAAGATTATGTGGGAAATTCCAGGGGTTGAGTACGTTTATTCCTATTCTGGAGATGGATTTGCAATAACAACAGTTAGATTTTATGTTGGGTCTGATCCTGAAGATGCACTTGTAAGGCTGTACAGTAAACTTATGTCCAATATGTACAGAATGCCTAAAGGCACAATGCAGCCTATAGTAAAACCAAAATCCATTGATGATGTCCCAATCCTTGCCCTTACCTTCTACAGTGATAAATACTCCTCTTATGAGATAAGAAGAATAGTAGAACAGGTAGAAGATGAACTTAAACAGCTAACAAATATATCAGAAACCACAATTATAGGTTCTAAACCAAAAACAATATATGTAGAATTTGACCCGGCTAAGCTAAATGCATACCATGTCCTTTTACCCCAGATAGTCCAGTCCCTCCAACAGGCAAATGTATCTTTACCATCTGGTGAGTTTGATGAAGACAACTATAGGTTTAAGGTAAGGACAGATGCATTTCTCAAGACTATAGAAGATGTAAAGAATGTTGTTATCACTGTGTATAACAACAAGCCAATATACTTAAAGGACGTTGCTAAGATATACGAAGGTGAAGGGGAACCTACAAACTACGTTCAGTTTGGTTATGGAATTCAGGGGGAAGGAGACAAAACAAAGCTATATAACGCTGTAACATTAGCTATCGCAAAAAAGACAGGAAGTAATGCTGTTTTTGTAGCTGAAGACCTGTTAAAGAAATTAGAGCTTTTAAAAGGAAAAGTTATACCAGATGATATATACGTTAAAGTAACAAGAAACTACGGAGAAACTGCAACTGAAAAAGCTAACGAACTCATAGAGCACCTTCTTATAGCAACATTTTCTATTGTCCTGTTAATAGCTGTAACCCTTGGGTGGAGAGAGTCCCTTATTGTTGCTGTAACAATCCCTGTTACCCTTGCAATTGCCCTGTTCTTAAGTGAGATGTATGGATATTCTTTGAACAGGGTTACATTATTTGCGCTGATATTCTCAATTGGTATTCTGGTAGATAACTCTATCGTTGTCCTTGAAAATATCCACAGATGGTTTGAGATGCGCAAACTTCCACCAGACCAGGCAGCTGTTGTTGCTACTGATGAGGTAGGAAACCCAACAATACTTGCTACATTTGCTGTTATTGTTGCCCTTCTTCCAATGGCCTTTGTTACAGGTCTGATGGGTCCATATATGAGACCAATACCAATAAACTCCTCTGTTGCTATGTTCTTCTCAATGCTTTTAGCATTCATCCTGACCCCTTATCTTGCTATTAGATGGATGAAACATGAACCTGGTTTATCCCCTGAACATCTGGAGAAAGAAGAAGAGCAGACAGCCGGATTTTTAGCAAAATTATTTGAAAAGATTTATATACCACTATTTCTGAGCAGGTGGAAAAGATGGGTATTCCTGTTCTTCATGGGGCTTTTACTTGTAGGTTCTGCATGGCTTGTTGTAAATAGAACCGTTCTTGTAAAGATGCTTCCTTACGATAACAAGAGTGAGCTGTTTATTGTTCTTGATATGCCAGAAGGAACACCCCTTGAAAGAACCTATCAGGTTGCTAAAAAACTTGCAGAGTATACAAAAGGCGTGAATGAGGTTGATAACTACGTAATATATGCAGGTGTTCCAGCACCATTTGATTTTAACGGTCTTGCAAGGCACTACTACCTCAGGGAAGCTCCATATTACGCAATGATAAAGGTAAATCTTATTGGAAAGCACCACAGAAAGGCCCAGTCCCACGAAATCGCAGAAAGAATAAGGGACGACATATATAAAATTGCCATGGCAGAAGGAGCTAAGTATGTAGCAGTTGTTGAACCTCCACCGGGGCCACCTGTTTTATCTCCAATTGTTGCTGAGGTTTACGGTCCAGATTACAAAGGACAGCTAGCTGTAGCTAAAGAAATAGAAAAGCTATTTAAAAATACACCTGGAGTTATTGATGTAGGAATATACGCAAATGTTCCGCAAAGGGAGTATATCCTGAAAGTAGATAGGGAAAAGGTCAGAAGATACGGCTTTAATGAAGATATGATTGTAAAAACAATGAGACTGGCTTTAGCAGGTTTTGATGTAGGGTTTATACATTCCTCAAGAGACCTGTATCCTGTAAATATCGTTCTTAGATTAGACCAGGCCAACAGAACATCTATAGAAGATATCCTTTCTATGAAAATACCTACTCCAAAGGGTGCTATACCTATAGGAACGTTTGTTAAAGTAGAAAAAGGTTCTTCAGAGCATGATATTTACAGAAAGAACCTTCAAAAGGTTGTTTATGTTATAGCTAATGTTAATGACAGTTTAGGTTCTCCAGTTTATCCAATCCTTGATCTATCTGATAAAATTGCAAATCTTCCAACTCCAGATGGAAAGGGTATTGAAATTCTCTATACCCATCAGCCGGAACTTGAAGATAGATATTATGTAAAATGGGACGGTGAATGGCAGGTTACTTACGAAACATTCAGAGATATGGGAATAGCTTTTGCGGTTGCTATTGTTGTTCTATATATCCTTTTAGTTGGTTGGTTTGGTTCATTTAGAATGCCTGCTGTTATAATGTCCCCAATACCGTTTACCCTTGTTGGTATTATTCCGGGACACTGGTTAATGGGGGCTTTCTTCACAGCTACATCTATGATTGGATTTATAGCCCTTGCTGGTATTATCTTAAGAAACTCTATACTCTTAGTTCAGTTTGCTGAGGATAAACTAAAAGAAGGATATACAGTAGAAGAAGCTTTATTAGAAGCCGGTATAGTAAGAACGAGACCTATTCTTCTTACCGCTGCAGCTATCATAGTAGGTGCGTTTGTTATCATATTTGATCCTATATTTAATGGTCTTGCTATAGCCCTTATATTTGGAACAGGTGCATCAACCCTTATTACCCTCGTAGTTGTTCCGGTTCTGTACTACATGATAGAGAGAAAAAGAGCACAAACGTTAAGAATGGCACCAGCTGTCCCTATAGATGAAAAACCTGAAAAATAAATGAAAAGCCCCTTTAAAGGGGCTTTTTTTTATGTTATAAACTTTTTATGAAAGAAAAAGCTCTGAAATATCATAATAGATGCAGACCTGGGAAAACAGAGGTTTTACCTTCAAAACCCCATAAAACCATAGAAGACCTATCCCTTGCATACACTCCTGGTGTTTCATATCCCTGTTTAGAAATAAGAAAAAATCCATTAGAAGCTTACAAATATACAAACAAATCAAACCTTGTAGCTGTAATATCAAATGGAACCGCTGTTCTTGGTCTTGGAGAAATTGGGGCTTTACCTAGCAAACCTGTCATGGAAGGAAAAGCAGTCTTATTTAAAATTTTTGCTGATATAGATGTTTTTGATATTGAGATAAATGAAAAAGATGGGGATAAGTTCTGTGAGATTGTAAAAGCTATATCCCAGACTTTTGGGGGAATAAATCTTGAAGATATAAAGGCCCCTGAATGCTTTGAAATAGAAAAAAGATTAAAAGAGGAACTTGATATTCCTGTTATGCACGACGACCAACATGGAACCGCTATTGTATCAACAGCCGCCCTTTTAAATGCATTAGATATGACGGGAAAAAATGTGGAGGATATAAAAGTTGTTATAAATGGTGCTGGAGCAGCTGCCGTTGCCTGTGGAAGGCTTTATCGTAAGATTGGAGTGAAAAACATAATAATGTTAGACAGTAAAGGAGTTATCACAGAAGATAGAAATGATATAAACATGTACAAAAGGGAATTTGCAGTCAAAGGAAATATAAAGACTTTAAAAGAAGCCCTAAAAGGAGCAGATGTCTTTTTAGGATTATCTAAGGGTAATATCCTGACAAAGGAAATGCTTTTATCTATGGGAGAAAAACCTATTATATTTGCCCTTGCTAATCCAGACCCAGAAATAAAGCCGGAAAATGCTGTATCTATTAGGCCTGATACCATAATAGCCACCGGCAGATCCGATTATCCAAACCAGATAAATAATCTTATTGCTTTTCCGTATATATTTAGAGGTGCATTAGACACTTTTTCAAGGGATATAAACGATGCTATGGTTTTATCTGCTGTTAAATCTATATCCCAGCTTGGAAAAAAGAAAAATATGCTTATTCCTTCTCCTTTTGACAGGGACTTGTTGGAGGAAGTTCCTTTAGCAGTGGCTAAAGCTTCTATTGAAAGCACTTCAGCAAGGGTAAAAAACTTTTCTTTGTCAGATTACAAAAAAAGTTTAGAAAAATTAAGAAAAAAGCTGGAGAAAATAGAATATACCTGTAAAGATTTTGTATAATATTCCTGTGGTTTCTTGACAGTAGAATAGGGAAAGCGGGCAAAAAATATGATATAAATCATAAAAAAATTTCCCTAAAATTTTTGATAAAACCAGACTCAGATTTTGATAAGTTATTGGAAATAAAAGAAAGTTTATGTTATATGTTTATAACAAAGCGATATAGTTTGGGATGCATATCGAAAATTGGCTAATGCCTGAAAATAAAGGCTTTGAGGTAGATGGATTTCCGTATTGCAAACTGTTTGCATTTGCAAAATGCCCGCTAATACTAGTAAATAAAGGCTCTGGAACTAACCCGACGACTTAAGGGTATTGCGACGTC
>CAZHWB010000006.1:0-8417 GCA_964536105.1 uncultured Aquificales bacterium
CCATTTCTCTATATTGAAAGGATAGAGCTATATGAACATCTATTCCCTTTTTTTTCAGTTCCCTTGTTGTTAGATATACCTGCTCCTTTGTTCCACCCCATCCGGTTCCATCAACAACCTGTAAAACTTTCATGAGATCCCTCACGTTGCATAGGAAGGAATATCTTTGTTTTTCTTCCTTTTCTTTTTCTTTTTCTTCTTAGGAAAGATTATATTTGAAATCTGGGGAGCAAACTGGGCAAATATAATTCCAAGAAAAGCCATTATAAGGACATAAATACCTATAAAAGGAATGAACTTTGGGTGGGCAAACTTTGACATAACAACAGAGAATTCACCTCTGTTTATAATAGAAAGACCTGTTTCAAATGCTTTTTTCTTGGATAAACCGTAAATAAGACCTCCAATATATCCTGTAAGGAACTTTCCTAAAATTGAAAGTATAACAACAACCACCAAAGCTATAAGTATCTTTTTGTCAAACTCCCCAGAAAACTGGATACCAGCTCCAAATAGGAAGAAGAATATCGCTACGGCAAGATCCCTTATAGCAAACATAACTTTTTCTATGTCATGGGCTTTTCCACTTTCAGAAACAATCATACCCATCAGGAAAGCTCCAAGGGCTTCAGAAAGGCCTATATACTGGGTGAACCCTGCAAAAAATATTAATCCCCCAAGGGAAAAAAGTGTGAATATCTCTTCCTCAATAAATGCATCAACAAACATAGCTATATAATTTTTAAATAAAACGGCTACCCCTATGGAGAATGCAAAAACAGCTGCGACTTTCACAAGTATAAGAAAAATATTCATAATACTTAATTCTCCACCTGCAGAAAAAGCAGCAAGAACAGCAAGCAAAATAGGGGCTATAATATCCTCAAAAACCATAAGTCCCAGTATTAACTCTGTTTCCGGATTTGCTATTCTGTGGTTATCAACAATTATCTTTGTTGTTATAGCCGATGATGATGCATAAGCAACCCCTCCTGTCAAAAGAGAGGTAAATAAATCAAACCCCATGAGATACATAGCGATAGAAACAACCCCAAATCCAAGTACAAAATCTATAAGGCCTACGCTCCATATTCTTTTTGCCGTTTTTACAGCCCTATCTATGTTAAACTCAAGACCTAGATAGAAAAAAAGTAAAACAATCCCAATTTCACTGAAAATTTCTATCGCTTCTGTTTCATGTATAAATTTACCTAAAAATATTCCAAAAAGGATATAGAAAAATATCCCAGGAAACCTTAAAAGTTTTCCCAAATAACCTGCAGCAAAAAGGGCCAGATTTAAAAATCCAAAAAGCAGTAAAAAGGATATGTGATGTTCGCTATCCATTTATCCTGAACTCCCTCATGAAATTTTCCACCTGTTCCCTTGTTCCGACGATAACAACAGTATCACCAGCTTCTATTTTTACATCTGGAGTAGGGTTCACGATAGTTTCCTGCCCTGGTTTCATAACAGCTATAACAGTTACCCCTGTTTTAGGTCTTATTTCTGCCTCTTTAATAGTTTTACCTGCCAGCGGTGATGATTCAGGAACCTTTAGCCATTCTATCGCTAAATTTTCCAGTAAAAGTTCCTTTTCCCTTTCCTGTTCTGGCCTAAAATATGCACCCATCAAAACAGAACCTAACTGATTTGCCTCCTCTTCTGTCATTACAACATCACATGTAGGCTCATCAAAATCATCTGGCTCAAAAACAAAAACCTCCCTTTTTCCTGTTACATGGACAATTACAGTTATTTTATCTCCGCTAGCTGTAATGATAGAAAACTTTCTTCCAATACCTGGTAAATCACTTTCTCTAAACTCCATGATTAGCCACCTCAGCATTAATGTTTATTCTTTTAAATAAACTTAATGCATTTTTATCTGTTATTTTTTCAAGCTCTTCTTTAGAAATACCGAGAAAATCAGCTACATATTCCAGGGTATAGAATATATAGCTAGGTTTGTTAGGCTTACCCCTTTTTTTCTGGGGAGATAAAAAGGGACTGTCTGTCTCAAGTAAAAGTCTATCTAAAGGAACCCTTTTTAAAACCTCCCTAAGATTATCAGCTTTAGGATAAGTAATATTTCCAGCAAAAGATATATAAAAACCCATCTCAATACATGCTTCCATCATAGGGATATCTCCACCAAAACAGTGGAGTATGCCAGATGCAGGATAAGGGGCATGCTTTTCTAACATTTCTACCGTATCTTTATTTGCACTTCTAGAATGAATAATAAGGGGCAGGTTTAGCTCTTTAGCAAGCTGAATTTGCTTTTCAAAAAACTCTTTTTGCACATCAACAGGTGTTATATTCCTGTAGTAGTCAAGCCCGCATTCTCCAATTGCAACAACCTTATCATTTTTTGTAGCCAGATCTTTTAAAATTTCTATATCTTTATCTGAAAGACCTTTCACATCGTAAGGGTGGTATCCAACAGACGCATAAACATTCTTATATCTGTTTGCAAAATCAACAGCTTTATATATCTCTTCTTTATCACATCCTATTGTAATGATATAGTCAAGCTTGTCTATACTTTCTTTTACATCTTCATTATTTTTTATCATATCTAAATGGGCATGGGTATCAATCATTTTTTCCTCCTTTTGACATAAAAAAAGGGAGCTTAAAGCTCCCTTTAATATTATTTTAATCCAGAATATAAACAATTTTTATCAGTCTATCTGTCCTGGGGGAGTGTCTGGAGCGGATCCAGCAGAAACAACCTCAACAACAGATTTTCTACATTTATTCATAACAGGTACCCCATATTCCTCAAGAATAGCCATCATTTCCTCACAGGAGATAGTTTCCTTGTCTAATAGAAGTTCAACAACAGCAACAACAGCGTCCTTATAAGCTTCTATTATCTGTTTTGTTCTTTCGTATGTTTCCTTTAAAAGTTTTCTTACCTGTTCATCTATCTCCCTGGCTGTTGATTCACTTATTTCAGGTCCCTGCTGTGGTCCAAATATATTATTTCTGTTTGTAGAAACATGGATAGGTCCAAGTTCATCAGTCATTCCCCAGGAGGCAACAATTCTGTATGCAAGTTCTGTTGCCCTCATTAAATCATTTTCAGCTCCTGTTGTTATGCCATCTTTACCGTAAAAGACCTCCTCAGCAGCTCTTCCACCAAATAACTGGTGAAGTCTTGCCATAAGATCTTTTTTTGAGTAAAGATGTCTGTCCTCTTCTGGAAGGTTTACAGTAACACCTAAAGCCATTCCCCTTGGAATAATAGAAACTTTATGTAAAGGATCAGACTCCTTAAACATAACCCCTACCAACGCATGTCCAACCTCGTGGTAAGCAATTTTTTCTTTTTCTTTAGGGGTTATAGCCATTCCTTTCCTTTCAAGTCCCATCATTATTCTATCCATAGCATCTTCAAACTCTTTCATTGTAACTTTTTCTTTTCTTCTTCTAGCAGCAAGCAAAGCCGCCTCATTAACAACATTTGCAAGGTCAGCCCCTGAAAATCCCGGGGTACCCCTTGCTATAACCATTAAATCAACATCCTCAGCTAAAGGTATGTTTTTCTTCTTAACGTGAACCTTTAAAATCTCATACCTACCTTTTACATCAGGTTTTGGAACAGATATCTGCCTATCAAATCTTCCAGGTCTCAGCAACGCAGGATCAAGGATATCTGGTCTATTTGTAGCAGCAATAACAATAATTCCTTCACTTGAATCAAATCCATCCAGCTCAACAAGTAGCTGGTTTAATGTCTGTTCCCTTTCATCATGACCACCACCAAAACCTACACCACTTCTTGCCCTACCTACAGCATCAATCTCATCTATAAACACAAGACACGGTGCGTGCTTTTTAGCAGTCTCAAATAAATCCCTAACCCTTGCAGCTCCAACACCAACAAACATTTCAACAAAATCTGAACCTGAGATTGAAATAAATGGAACATCAGCCTCACCTGCTATTGCTTTAGCAAGAAGTGTTTTACCTACCCCTGGATCCCCATATAAAAGAATACCCTTAGGAGCCCTTCCACCAAGTTTTTGAAATCTTTTAGGATCCTTTAGATAATCAATAAGCTCCTTGACTTCCTCTTTAACCTCATCCATTCCGGCAACATCATCAAGTTTAACATTAGGTTTTTCCTCCAAGTAAACTTTTGCCTTTGATTTTGCGAAGGAAAATGCCCTGTTTGTACCCCCTGACATCTGCCGCATCATAAAGATCCAAAGACCTATAAACAGCAGAATAGGAAGCCATGATATAAGAAGTGTTGTTAACCAGCCGCTTTTTTCTGTTGGAATAACTTTTATTTTTACCCCATTTTCTGAAAGAATATCGTATATCTTTGTATAACCTTCAGGAACTGCCGTTTCTACTTTCTTTCCATCCTCCGTTATCGCAACAATTTCATCACCTTTAACAATAGCTTCTTTAACCTTATTTTCATTTACCATATTTATAAACTCAGTGAAGGAAACCCTGTTGTCTACAAATTCCCTGGTACCAAACATATTAAAGGCTAATATCATCAAGGCTCCTATAAGGAACCATATTAAAAGACTCCTTGAAAACTGCACGTTCACACCTCCTCAGCTTTAAAACATATAATATTTTTGCTATTCTCCTTAACAGGAAAATAGCCAGAACGTTTATAACCAACAATCCACAATATTTTATCCCTATAAACTAATAGGGGTATGGTATCTCTCATATCCTTCGGTATTTTTAAATCTATCATCACATCTTTCAACTTTTTCTCACTGCGCCTCCCAAAAGGAAGAAATCTATCCCCTATTCTTCTATTTCTAATTTCAAATGAGTCTTCCTCTGGAATATCAAAACAGACTAAATTTTTATCATTAAATATATTCTCTCTGGAAATTTTTTCATCTGCCTGAAAAGACGTTATTTTAACCCCTGCTTCAGGTATTATCACTTCTTCTCCTACTTTTATTTTGTATAAATAATCCTTTTTATCACTTTTATTATACCTTTTTATTTCTACCGTTTTGTAATTTTTGGTAAGTATATACTTACCTTTCAAATTGAAAACTTTAAACCCCTGCGATTTTTTTATTATATTAACAAGGGAATATAACTGCCTGTAAGATACGGAAATACCAGTTCTTTCATAAATCCAGCTATACAAAACCCTATAAAGCACAGCCTCAGGCAGTTGTTTTAACACTTCTAATTCTAGCGCCTTTTCCTGAAAATTCTGTGAAACCTCTGACACAACTTTGTTAAGGAACTCTTCGTCCCAATTTAAAAAGAAGGACATATAAAAAAGGGAATCTTCAAAGGAGGGATTTATCTTTTTAATTTCAGGAATAACTAAATGTCTTACCCTATTCCTGAGGAAGTTAGTTTCAAGATTTGTCTTATCAATTCTAAATTTTATATTTTTTTCCTGTGCGTAACTTTCTATTTCTTCTTTTTTTAATAAAAAAAGAGGTCTTATTATATTTCTTTCTTTTGGTTTAAAACCTTTTATGCCTCTTCTATTTCCCTGTATGAACCATAAAAGCATAGTTTCTGCCAGATCTGAAAGATGATGCCCTGTGGCAATCTTATTTAGATTTTCCCTTTCTAATACCTCCTTAAAAAATCTGTATCTTTCTTCCCTTGCAACCTCTTCAATAGATTTTTTTCTTTCCTGTGATAGTTTTTTGACATCTACCTTTTTTGTAAAGACAGGTATTTTGAGTTTTCTGCCAAACTCTACAGCAAAAGATTCATCTAAATCGGCATCCTTTCCCCTTAGCTGATGATTTAGATGGGCTAAGACAATTTTTGAAATATTTAGATATTTTTTGAATTTAACAAGGAGGTAGGCTAATACAGTAGAATCTACACCTCCTGAAAAGGCTACAAGAATTTTATCATTAGGACTTAAAAGATCAAATTCTTTAATTGCTTTAAGAAACTTTTTTTCTACCAAGAGTTTAAATGGTGGCGGTGGCAGGACTCGAACCTGCGACTCCGCGGATATGAGCCGCGTGCTCTAACCAGCTGAGCTACACCGCCACGTATTTGATTTAAGCGGATAGTTGCTTTTTAGCTTCTACCACTTTTTTAGCTATTCTTGAAACCCTTCTTGCAGCTTCGTTCTTGTGAATAGCTCCCTTTGCAGCAGCTCTGTAAGCGAGCTTTTGAGCTAAAGGAAGTAGCTTTTCAGCCGTTTCAATATCCTTTTTAGCTAAAGCTTCCCTTATTCTTTTTATAGCCGTTTTCATTCTGGAAATATGGTATCTGTTTAGAAGTCTTCTTTTCTCTGCCTGTCTTATTCTCTTCCTAGCAGAACGTGTATGAGCCATCTAATCCTCCTTCAATTTTGAGAGTAATAATTTATCTCAACTAAATTCAAAAATCAAGACATGTATTATATACAAAAAGGTTTTTATTGTAAACATTAGAAAAATATATTATTCTTTTTTTCTGTTAATTTTCAAGAATATCTGGAGGTAATAAATGGCAAACATCGCTATTGGGAGCTTAGACTTTCCTAAAGTTTCTGAACAACCTGTTGAAATTGTTGAAAGAAAAGGAACAGGACACCCTGATACAATTTGTGATGCTCTAGCTGAGGAATTATCTATAGCTCTTTCAGAGATGTACAGAAAAGAATGTGGAGCAATTATGCACCACAATGTTGATAAAGCTCTTCTTATTGGAGGTATTGCTGAGCCTAAATTTGGCGGTGGAGAAATGATTTCTCCAATAGAAGTTTACCTAACAGGAAGGGCTATAAACGAGCTAAACGGAAAAAGGCTCCCTGTTGAGGAACTTGCAATAGAAACTGCACATACATGGCTGAAGGAAAATATTCCAAATTTAGACGTATCTAACCATATAATTATCATTCCAAAATTAAAACCGGGAAGTAAGGACCTGGTTGAGCTTTTTGAAAGATTTCAGTTAAAGGGAGAAATTCCTTTAGCTAACGACACATCTTTTGGAACAGGATATGCACCCTTTGATGATATTGAAACAATTGTTTATGAGCTTGAAAGGGCCTTAAATAACAAAGAATTTAAAAAAGAGCACCCTTATGTTGGAGAAGATATAAAGATAATGGGTGTTAGAAATGAAGATAAAATAAGAATAACTATAGCTATGGCCTTTGTTGATAAGTATGTAAAAGATGTTAAAGACTATCTAGAGAAAAAGGAAGTTATTGAAAATTATGCGTATGCCCTTGCCCAAAAATTAACAGATAAACATGTTGATATCTTTGTAAATACTGCTGACGATCCAGATAAAGAATCTGTATACATAACAGTTACCGGAACATCAGCAGAAGCTGGAGATGACGGACAGGTTGGTAGAGGAAATAGGGTTAATGGATTGATAACCCCTTACAGACCTATGAGTTTAGAAGCTGCAGCTGGAAAAAATCCTGTATCTCATATTGGAAAGATCTATAATACAGCAGCTATGGATATGGCTGAAAGAATTGTGGCTGAATTTGAGGAAATAGACGAAGCCTACGTTTACCTCGTCAGCCAGATAGGAAAACCAATAACAGAACCACAAATATGCGATATAAAGTTAAGAACAAACAAAGATATCAAAGGATTGGAAGAACAGGTAAGGAAAATTGCCCAGGAAGAAATAGATAAACTCCCTGAAACCTGGAAAAAATTCCTCCAAAGACATTTTAGACTATACTAAAGAACAAATATGAGGCCTCCGCAAGGAGGCTTCTTATCTACTAAAATAGAGAAGTCATAATATCACAATAATAAATAAAAAAGCATTTGTATATGTTTTATTAGTTTCACTAATAACAAGCTTATTTTTACATCAAAAATAGAGCAATTAGAAAAGCAAATATCACAAATAAAAACAAAACTAAAAGAAAAGAAAACATATTTAAAAGTTTGTTATGCGAACATAAAAACCCTTTAAGAAAATACTCTTTCAAAATGATGTAGTCATAAAACAACTCCAAGAAGAAATAAAAGCTAAAAAAACTACTTGCCAAAACCTGCTTCAGAAAAAAGAGAAACTTATTGTAGATCTGCAAAAACTAAAGCAATCAAAACCAAAAGATATCAAACCTACCGTAATAGTTAAAGAAAAATGCAGTTTCAAAATAGAAACAGAAGAACAGCTTTATGGAAAAGACTTTATTTTTGATACTTTCAGCAATATTGGCAAGTAGTTGCGGGGTTAAACAAGAACTTAAAGTCATTTATAAATACATAGAAAAGCCTGTTTATATAGAGTGTCAAAAGTCAACTATTCCAGAAAAACCAGAGTTTATACCTTATCTAAATCTTTAGAGCTGAGTTTGAAGGGAAATACTATTATTGTGCAGATGTAGAAAATGCAAAGATTTTGAGTGAGAACTGGTTGAGATATAAGAATTGGTGTGAGGAGCTTTTAAAAATTGTCAAGTAAATTCTGCTGTTTCATAA
>CAZHWB010000007.1:0-3265 GCA_964536105.1 uncultured Aquificales bacterium
GGAAATGCAGATGTATTTATAGGTTTAGGGGGAACAATTACTACAATAGTTGCCCTTGAAAAGCATATATTTCCTTACTCTTCAGAAAAGGTTCACGGTCAGATTTTGAAAAGGGATAGTATAAAAAAATGGCTTGAAAAGCTTTCCTCTATGACTGTGCAGGAAAGGAAATCCATACCCCAGATAGAAGATAAAAGGGCAGAGGCTATAATAGCTGGAATTGTCATCTTTGATACAGCTTTAGATTTCTTTAACAAAGATAGGATTATTGTAAGTGATAAAGGCTTAAGACACGGAGCTGTTATACAGGAAGCAAAAAAAATTTTTAAAGAAACAGGTTGATATTTGGGAAGAATTGGAGAGTTTTATCTTATTGATAGATTAACCTCTTTTTTAAATATTGATGATCCTTCTGTTGTTGTTGGCTTTGGAGATGATTGTGCCTGTGTAAAGATAGATGAAAAGCTTATCCTTTTTTCAGGTGATGTTCAGATTGAGGGTTCCCATTTTTTGAAGGGCAAGATCAAACCTGAAGACCTTGGGTGGAAGCTTGTTTCTGTTAATGTAAGCGATATTGTTTCCTGCGGAGGACTTCCAAGATGGTCCTTGATCTCTATATCTTTTCCGGTAGATACGGAAGTTTCATTCCTTGAAGGGATATATAAAGGGATAAGAAAAGCCCTTGGATTTTACTCTTTTTCCCTTATAGGTGGAAATACAGCAAAATCAAAAGAGATAATACTTGACTTTTTTATTGTAGGGGAAACAAAAAGATTTGTTTCCAGGGGTGGAGGAAAAAGTGGAGATATACTTTTTTTAAGTGGTTATACAGGGCTTTCTAGGGCTGGTCTGGAACTTTTGTTAATGGATAAAACTGTGTATGAAAAATGGGAGCTGGAAATAATAAGAAACCACACAAATCCAAGGGCACGTATAGATTTTCAACCTTTAATAGAAAAATATGCAAATGCCTGTATTGATATAAGTGATGGACTTGCTGGGGATGCAGGACATATAGAGAAAAGAAGTAAAGTAAAAATTGTTTTAGATAAGGAAAAACTTCCTGTCCATCCACTGCTGAAAAAGTACTGTGAAAAGTATAAAAAAGATCCACTGGAGTATGTTCTTTTTGGTGGGGAAGATTACCAGCTTTTGTTTTCTGTTCCAAAAAAGTACAAAAATTATGTAAAAAAGGGCTTTCAGATTGGTTTTTTAGAAGAAGGGGAAGGACTGTTTTTAAAAGAAAAAGGAAGCCTTATAAGGCTTCCAGAGAAAGGTTTTGAACATATTTGATTACTTCCAGACGCCAGGTATTTCTGTTTTGCATTTTGGACATTTTCCGTCTTCAAGATGATTTACAACATACTGGCCTAAATGTCCCCTTCTATCTATAACCCTGTATCCACAATTAGGGCAGTATGTAGATTCTCTGTCCTCATCATCAAAATTTCCCACATACACGTAATTAAGGCCTTCTTCCTTTGCTATTTCATACGCCCTCTTTATTGTTTCTATTGGGGTTGGAGGATGATCCATCATTTTGTAAGCAGGGAAAAATCTGGATAAATGCCATGGTATATTTTTATCCAAAGATGCTATCCATTTTGCTGCTTCTCTAAGTTCTTTTTCACTGTCATTTTCCCCCGGTATTATAAGGGTTGTAAGTTCCACCCATATGCCCAGTTCTTTAGCGTGTTCTATGGCTTTCAATACAGGTTTTAATCTAGCACCAACAATCTTTTTATAAAACTCGTCATTAAAGGCCTTAAGGTCTATATTCATAGCATCAAGGTAAGGGGCAAGGGTATCTAAAGCTTCCTTTGTTTCATATCCGCTTGAAACGAAAACATTTCTTATACCTTTTTCTTTTGCCAGTTTCATTGTGTCGTAGGCATATTCAAAAAACACAACAGGTTCATTGTATGTGTATGCTATAGATGGGATATTGTTTGTTTTACATATATTAACAATTGTTTCCGGCATTAATGGAACTCCAAATACTTCCCCGTTGTGGGTCTGGGGATACTGGGATATTTCCCAGTTCTGACAGAATTTACAGCTCATATTACATCCAACAGTTCCCAGGGAAAATATAGGAGTACCTGGGAGGAAATGGTAAAGGGGTTTTTTCTCTACTGGATCAACATTATAAGATGCTGCAAGGCCGTAAGTTGTAAGATAAAGATTTCCATCTTCTCCAACCCTTCTTATCCCACACTTTCCAATTTCACCTTTATCTAAAACACACCTTTGACTACAGGCGGTGCATAAAACCTTTCCATCTTCCCTTTTTTTTGACATCCATGCAAGGACTTCCATCTTAGAAACCCTCCTATATCTAACGATTTGCCGTTAAATATAGGAGGGAAATTTTACAATGCAAGACTAAGATTTAATCTTCCAGTGTTGAAATATCACCAAGGGGTAAACCTAACTCTTTTGCCTTTAAAACCCTTCTCATTATCTTTCCGCTTCTTGTTTTTGGAAGTTTATCCACAAACTCTATTTCATCTGGAACAGCTAAAGAGCCAAGCTCTCTTCTAACATGCATTTTTAGATCCTTTTCTAAGCTTTCTGAAGGCTCTTCACCGGAAATCAGGATAACAAAAGCTTTTATAGATTCCCCTTTAACCTCGTGGGGTTTTCCTATAACCGCTGCTTCAGCAACAGCTGGATGGGAAACAAGGGCACTTTCTACCTCTGCTGTTCCTATCCTGTGTCCCGAAACATTTATAACATCATCAGCCCTTCCAAGTATCATTATGTATCCATCTTCATCTTTTGTTGCTGTATCTCCAGAAAAGTAAACATTATCAATTTCTGTCCAGTATTTTTTAAATCTTTCTGGTTCTCCCCAGCAGGTTCTTAAAGCGGAAGGCCATGGTTTTTTTATAACTAAAAAACCTACTGTGTTAGGTTCAACTGGATCTGCATTTTTATCAACAACGTCTGCATCAACGCCCCAGAACGGTTTTCCTGCTTTTCCTGGCTTCTGTGGATATGCAGGGATAGTTGTTATCATATGTCCCCCTGTTTCCGTCTGCCACCAGGTATCAACTATTGAACATTGACCCCTTCCTATATTTTCGTAGTACCATATCCAGGCTTCAGGATTTATTGGTTCACCAACGGAACCAAGAATTCTAAGGGAAGATAGGTCGTACTTTTTAGGCCATTCCTCCCCATATTTCATAAACAGTCTTACCGCAGTTGGGGCCGTATAAAAGATATTTACCCTGTATTTTTCAACAATAGACCACCATCT
>CAZHWB010000008.1:0-8213 GCA_964536105.1 uncultured Aquificales bacterium
TGTAAGGGGATACAAATTAAGGGATTTAGTTGGAAATTTAACCTTCTCTGAAGCTATATATCTTGTTTTGAAAGGGGAATTACCATCTGAAAAAGAAGCGAAAATGCTTGATGCTATCTTTGTTTCCCTTGTGGAACACTCTATAGCTCCTCCATCTGTTATAGCTGCAAGGGCTGTTGCAAGTGGAGGAAACTCCCTACATGTAGGTGTTGGGGCTGGTGTTCTGGCATTTGGTGAAGCCCACGGAGGAGCTTTAGAAGGAGCAATGAGATTTTTACAGGAAAATATAGAAAATGATCCTGGGGAAGTTGTTAAATCTTTTTTTGAGAAGGGAAAACGAATTCCAGGTTTTGGACACAGATTTTATAAAGATTTTGATCCAAGAAAGAAAGCTTTATTTGAGATAGCAAAAGAGGTTGGATTTTATGGAAAATTCTGTGAATTTGCAGAGAAGGTTGAGGAAGAAATAGAAAAACAGAAAGGGAAAAAGCTTGTTATGAACGTGGATGGAGCAATAGCAGCTATTGTTTCAGAAATGGGATTTGACTGGAGACTTGGGAAAGGGTTTTTCATAATCGGAAGAATTCCAGGGCTTGTTGCCCACGTCTATGAAGAACTTAAGTATGAAAAACCTTTCTCAAAAAGGCTTGATGAGGAAGAGGAAGTTGAATATTTTGGTGTAGAACCACGGGAACTTCCTGAAGAGTTTAAAAGAAGATAGGTAAAATGGGAAAATTACTTGATAAAAAAAGAAACAAAATAATATTTCTTATTATCCTCTTTGTTTTTATCGGAGGAAATTTATATATATTCAAAGAAATATCAAAAGTTAAAGATGTTTTTAACCCATATATATTTTTAATTATCATAAATATTGATGTTGTTTTTTTCCTTTCCATTTTAGCTATATCCCTGAGACATCTTATAAAACTATTCTTTGAAAAAAGTCAGCCTGCTGGGAAACTAAGGAAAAAACTATCCCTTATCCTTATTTTTATGATTGTTATACCTGCAATGATTTTATCTGTAGCATCTATAAGTCTCATATCCGACGCAACAAATCTGTGGTTTAGCGGTAAAGTGGAGAAAGCATTAAAAAATGTTGAAAAAATAACAGATGAGAACGTAAAAGAGTACAGTAAATTCTTAGATGGTCTTGTATTTCTTATAGAGGAAAACAGGTTAACCCCTTTTGAAGCCTTTAAAAAATTTCATATAAAATCCCTTGTCATTTTTGATAAAAAAAACAAAAAAACAAAGGTTATATATGGAACTCCTGTTATACCTTTAGAATATGAAGATCTTTTCCACGAAAAAAAACTTATACAGGACAAAGGAAATCTTTATCTTAGATACATAGTTGAGGGGAAAAAAGATATATATCTTATAGATTATCCCCTTCCAGAAGCCTTATCAAAGAACAGAGCTGAAATAAAACATATATCTGATGTTTATTCCCAGTTTAGATACTATAAAAATCCCATAAGGGTAAGCTATATCCTTACAATGGTAATCATTACTATGTTTGTTATTTTCTCTGCCCTATGGTTTAGCCAGTACGTTGTAAGAAATCTGACGTATCCACTGGAAGAGCTTGTTAAAGCCTCTAAAAAACTTGCCCAGGGAGATTTAAATACAAAAATAAAGATAAAAGCACCTGATGAGCTTGGTATTTTGATACAGGAATTTAACTATATGGTTGATGAGCTAAAAAATCTTTACCACCAACTTGAAAGGAGTAATAAAGATTTAAAAGCAAATAAAGAATACCTTGAAGCAATTCTTGAGAATGCCAGAACAGGGGTTATATACTCAAATCGCTTTGGCAAAATAGAAAAAATAAATAAAGCCGCCGCTGAGATACTAAACATAGAACCTTCCCAGCTAAAAGGAAAAGATATAGAAGAGTTTATGAAAAGTATAAAACTTGATACAAAAAACATCCATAAAGAGCAAACAATAAACCTTGATGGGAAAATAATTATTGCTAAAATCACCAGGATATCCCCAAGGGGATATGTGCTTATATTTGATGATATCACAGATGTGGTAGCGGCTGAAAAAATACTTGCATGGAAAGAAATAGCCCAGAGGATAGCCCATGAAATAAAAAATCCTCTAACTCCAATAAAGCTTTCTGCTGAAAGAATAAAACGCCAATTTGAAAACAACAACCCTAAATTTCCCCAGATCCTTGATAAAGCTGTTAATGTTATATTCACAGAAGTAGACCATTTAGCAAAACTGGTTAAAGAATTTGGACAATTTGCATCGGTAGGAAAGGGTCTAAATAAAGAGAAGATAAATATAAAGGAACTTTTAGAAGAACTAAAAGAAAGCTACCAGACAGATGAATTTAAAATAAAACTACACGTTCCAGAAGAAATTTATATCCATGGGGATAAAAAACTTCTCAGACAGGCTTTTTTAAATCTTATTCAAAACAGCTTTGAAGCTGTTGATAAAAAGGGATACGTTGAGATAAAGGCTAAGAAAGAAGGAAATAAAGTAATTGTTCTGTTTAAAGATAACGGAAAGGGTATTCCTTTAGATGAACTTGACAAGGTATTTATCCCTTACTACTCAAAAAAAGCAAAGGGAAGCGGTTTAGGTCTTGCAATAACTAAAGAAATAGTAGAAAACCATGGAGGTAGCATAAGAGCCCTACCTTCAAAAGAAGGGGCATTATTTAAAATAGATCTTCCAGAAGATTAAGGATTTATTTCATAAAGACTTCCAAAATAAAGAACTTTATCTAAATATTTTTCAAATATCTTTATCCCCAATGGTTCATTTTTGTTTCCGTGTATAAGAACAATAGAACCTTTTTTAGGTTTTTCCCCCTTTGCAAGCCAGGCATCACTTCCTAATGCTATTAAACCGTATGTGAAAGCCACAGTTTCCCGTAGTTTTCTATTCGCCACAAGACCAGGGAATCTTATAAAAACAGAGGGAATTAATCCTTCCTTTATAAAGAGCTTTTCAACCTCCAGTATTTCAAAGGAAATATCTGTGCCTTTCCTTAAAAGAAAATTTCTATCTAAAGGTAAAGACGGGTCATAAAAATGGTTAAATGTGTGGTTTATCCAGATAACATTTAATTTGTTGTTATCCTCCTGTTTCTTAATCCAGTTTATATATTTTTTATTTTTTAAAAACCATTTTCCTGAAACGGCAAAGGCGATATTTTTATGTCCACGGTTTATAAACTCTTTTATTACCTTTATATCAAATGGTTCTTCTTTAGAAGATGGACATAAATCAACAGTTAGATAAATATATTTGGTTTTTCCATTTTTTATCCCACCATTGTGGAGTTCAGATGATACAGACTTTTCCAACAAACGTGCATATCTGGTTTTTGATATATCAAAATTTTTACAGGAAATCTGTTCTTTTAGAAATATTCCTGTTTTAAGTGTATTAACATTAACAGCAAGAACTTTTTCTACTGTGTTTTCCTTAAACTCTCTAATGGCGAGAAACTTATTACCTTTATAAATAAATGGAAATCTTACAACTGTATAATCGGAAATATCCCCAAAAGAAAGATAAAAATTACCTAATATAAACAAAAATGAAAAGAAAATATTTAGCACTTTTTAAACCAGTACAGGCTGATCTATTTTACTCAGTACATACTGTAGAAGTTTTAAGGAACTTTCCCTATCTTTTGCTACTAAGGGCATAAGAGGAACATCCATATCTAAAAAACTTTTTATCTGATCTAAAGTATAGGCATCTTTTAAATCCTGTTTGTTACACGCAACAACAAATGGTAAATTTCCTTTATTAAAAAATTCAATAAATCTTCTTGCATTTTTTATATTTACTATATTTGTGCTGTCAACCAGGACTATAAAAGCTGAAATATTTCTATCAAGAACATTTAACATAAAATCAAATCTCTTTTGCCCTGGTGTTCCAAATAGATGAATAATATTCTTACCTATTTCTAACTTTCCATAATCAAGGGCTACAGTTGTTGTATCTTTCTGCAACATTTCCTTTTTATCTGTAACCTTTTTTTCTGTTAACAAAACATTTCCAGTTAATGTTTTTATAAATTGGGTTTTTCCTGAAGAAAAGTCGCCGGTCACTAAAACTTTAAAAACGTTCATTTCTTTCTCTCCAGAATACTGATTTTAAATCAATATCGGAGGAAATTTAACGAAACTAAAATAAAAAGGGGACAAGCCCCCTTTTTTAGTCTCCGTTTGGACCATTGTGACAGTCATAACACCCTATTTTATGTCCTGGTTGGAATGTTTTTCTTCCATAATCATCTGCATCAAATGTTTTAGTAGTTTTTATTTTAGAAAGATCAGATCCTCTAAGATCTGTTCCATGACAAGCCATGCAGCTATTATAACCATGCCCTTCCACATAATCACCATGTTCATCAACCCATTCCTGGCCTATTGTATGCATACCGTGGGGTCCCTTATCTGCAGTTAAAGGAATTTGATCTTTATGACATACAAAACATTCCCTAAGTGTTCCTTTATACCCCTGCAGTTTTACAATTTGAGCATTTTCCTTTTCAAGGGAAGATGGGTATATAGCGTGGGGAGATCCGTGACAGGCTTCACATCTCAAACCACCGTGACCGTTGCTGAACCTGTATAAAGACACTCCTGAAATAGGTGTATCTGGTTTTGTAGCAAATCTATTATCTACAATATCTCTAAGTGTTCCCCCTATAACATCATTTTTAAATACAGTATTGTATCTTTTTCCATTTTGATGACAATGCTGACATGTTGGCATATCAAACCATCCTTCCCTATTGGAACTTCCAACATCAGCCATTGATCCGTGACAGTTCTGACATTCTATATGGGCATTACCCATAGCACCCCTTAAACACTGGGTTTCAGACCCAGGATGACATAGATAACAGGCATTTCTGCCGGTTTTTCCTGAATTGGCAACAGGTTCCGCGTGTTTAGAATGTATAGCCTGGGTCAGTGGAGAAATTCCTTCTACTCCTGTCCCAGGAAGGGCATTTGATTTATGACATGAAGCACATAGTATAGGAGTTCCACTTTTTGCAGTATTGTACAGAGAAGCCTGATAGTTATACCCCTTTGCTTTCAGCTGATTAAGAATATTATCTGTTATTGGATGTTTCTCATCGTGCTTTTTAAGAATATTCCACCTATAATCCTTTTCTGGATCTGGATCATTTTCAGGTTGGGCAGGTAAAGCTTCTATATTTCCTGAATTTGAACCGTGGCACGAGATACAGGTCATTTCATCACTCACAGGTAATACTGTGGTAGTTGTAGCAACAGTTCTACCTATATCATCCTTCACAATAACCTTAACCTGTGGATAATGATCAAACTGTCCATTGTCATCATAAGGGGTTATAGGAATTCCCTCAGCCTGATATATGTCTCCTGCCTTCTCCATAAATATAGGCATATAATCATTAGGTGTGGGATATCCTTTTAAACCTACATTTGGAGGAACATAAACGTTAAATAACTCCTGAACATAATCCCAGAAATTTGTTTTTCCTATACTTGTTGTATTAATACTTCCATCTGTATCTTTTTGCGACATATAATATACAAAAGCTGATGGATTTAGATCCGGTTCATATCCCCTTCTTATAACTTGTGCCTGCAGTGTATTATAAGGTGGCAAAATAGCAAATACTGAAAAGTCCTTATCCATACAATGCATACCTAGATCATTCCATGCTAAAACTATGTAATCTGATTTTATTTGATCATTATTGTTTTGCTGGTATCCTCCAAATCCACCACTGCTATGATTATCATCGTCTTCATCTTTTTCTTCATCATATTCTTCATATTTTTCAGAATATCTGGATGTTCTTTTGTCCTTATCCTTTTTTTCTTTTTCATCTTCTTCTATATCCTTTTTCTTTTCTTTATCACTGTATTTTTCATCACTATCTTTATCTTTTTCCTTTTCCTTATCCTTATCTTTATCCTTTTCTTCTTTTCCTTCATCTTTTTCATCATCGTCATCTTCTTCATCATGATCGTCATCATCGTCATCATCATCGTCTTCATCTTTTTTCTCCGATTTTGCAAGCCAGTAATAAGAACTTTTCTTATAGCTGTCCTTTAGATAGTCCTCATCTTCATCTGCTTTAACCTCAATAGGAATTAAAAAATAAAGCAAAAATGCAAAAAGCATGTACACCATTTTATCCACCTCTTTAGTTTATTGATTTTAATCAATAAAAAGTCAAATAGAATGCCAGTTCTGGAATTATTGAAATCCAAGGATTAAAAAAGACATCTTAATTTTTTAGTATCAAATTGATACTATAATAGATACTTTATGATTTTAACTGTATAAAAAATATACAGCTATCTAAACAATCCCAAAAAATTCCCTGTCTTTTTCTCATATTGAATTTATCCGAAAAATTTTATAGATTTTATCTCCTTCAAAATAAATATATGGGGTTTTAAAATGTCTAAAGATTTCGTCCACCTTCACCTGCATACCCATTATTCTTTACTTGATGGGGCTATAAAGATACAGGAACTTGCCCAGAAAGCTGTAGAGTATGGATACAGGGCTGTCGGTATGACAGACCACGGGAATATATTCGGGGCAGTTCAGTTTTACCAGGAGATGAAAAAGGTTGGAATAAAACCTATCATTGGTATGGAGGCTTACTTTACAGCAAATAGATTTGAGAAAAAAGGTGAAGGTTCAGACGATATTCTTTCAGATAAAAACTACCATTTAATACTCCACGCAAAAGACAAAAAGGGATTTCAAAATCTTATGAAACTCTCTTCCCTTGCATACACAGAGGGTTTTTACTACAAGCCCAGGATAGATTGGGAGCTTCTTGAGAAATACCACGAAGGGCTTATATGTCAGACAGCATGCTTAAAAGGATTTGTCCCACACCTTTTAGCCCAGGGAAAATTTGAGGAAGCTTACCAGCAGGCAAAAAAACTAAAGGATATATTCGGTGAGGATTTATACTTTGAGATACAGATAAACGGCCTTCCAGAGCAGGAAGAGGCAAATAAAGGACTTATAGAGCTTGCAAAAAAACTCGGGGTGAAACTTGTTGCTACAAACGATTCCCACTATCTAAATCCTGAAGATCAGAAGGCCCACGATGTTATAAAAGCTCTCCAGATGAAACTTACATTAAAACAGCTAAAAGAAAAGGGAAGAGCCTTTAAAGTAGGGGGACTTCACTTTACTACCCCTGAAGAGATGTACCAGAAATTTAAAGGATACGAGGAAGCTTTAAAAAATACAGTAGAAATAGCTGAGAAGTGTAATGTTGAGATAGAAACAGCAGATACAAGGGGATACCTTTTCCCAAAATACCAGATACCGGGATTAGACAGGGAGGCTACAGAGGAAGAAAAAGCCCAGTATTTTGAAAAGCTTGCCTGGGAAGGTCTTGAAAAAAGACTGTCAGAAAAGAAAGATATTTCCAAAGAACAGCTGGAGGAGTACAGAGAAAGACTGAAGTATGAGATAGATGTTATTAAGCAGATGGGATTTCCTGAGTATTTCCTTATTGTTCAGGATTTTATAAACCACGCGAAACAAAACGGTATCCCTGTTGGTCCAGGAAGGGGCTGTGTTCTTCCTGACACAAAAGTTCTACTTTCAAACGGCTGTGTAGTCCCTATTAAAGATATAAAAATTGGACAGTTTGTTGTCAGTCATACAGGAAAGATTTTACCTGTTATTAACAAGTTCGTATACGATGTAGAAGAGGAAATTGTAAAACTAAAAGTAGGTAGTGATGAGCTGTTCTTAACCTCCGACCATAAAGTCTGGGCAGTTATTTCAGAAAAATGTATGGTAAAAAGTGAAAAAACTTCATCAGTTGTATGTAAGCCAACTTGCAGTAGATACTGCTCTGATAAACCTTTTGAAGAATATGAACTTAGATGGATAGAAGCAGGAAAATTAAAATCAGGGGATTTTGTAGTATATCCACGGGTAAAATCAAAAAACAAGGAAATTATCTTTGATATCCTTGAGTTTATTGATAAAAAAGACCATCTGAAATACGATGAAAAATATGTTTGGTATGAGATTGGCACTAACAGATTAAAAACCAAAAAAATCCCTAGATTTATACCTTTTGATGGGGATTTAGCAAAATTACTTGGTTATTATATCGCTGAAGGCTGGGCTAGATTAAATGAAAGAGAAAATGCAGTAGGCTTTGGGTTTCATAA
>CAZHWB010000009.1:0-44298 GCA_964536105.1 uncultured Aquificales bacterium
GCTGAAGTATCAGGTATCCAAGTTCAATGTTCGATTGTAAATAATAAAGTTAAATGTGAACCAAAACCATAATCATAAACAAAAAAACCCCTCTTTAAAGAGGGGTTTTTTTGTTTGGAGAATAAAATATGAAAAGAAAAAATAACAATGGGGGCTTTACATTAATAGAACTACTTGTAGTAGTAGCTATAATAGCTATTTTAGCAGCTGTAGCTGTTCCGTATTTTACAAAATACAAAAAAACAGCTGAAATAACCAGTATTCAAAAACTCCTTACCTCCTGTGCTAGAGAACTTGCTGTAGAATACACAGAAAACAGTAGTATTTTAAGAAAGGTGTGTTCTTTTCCAGAAACTCCTGATAACTGCACCCTTGTTTTAACCCCTTCCACTGGAAAGGTTTTCCTTGAAGCTAATCCCTGTGTAATGCAGCTTTCAAACTATAGAGTCCAGTGTCTTATTACAACTTCCGGTTCTATAAAATGTTATGAAGTTCAATGAAAAACTTTTAATTATCGTTCTGTTTATCATTCTGTTTATAAAACTAAAGGATTTTTACCTTTTTTTAGATACGCAAAATGTCATAACAGGTTATGATGCTTTTTACTATGCACGGCTGACAGAGGAATTACTGGAAGGTAATTATACAAAGATAGATACATTAAGGGATGTTCCTGATTTTTCAGAAAGACCTTTTCCTCCTACCCTTTTAACAGTTTTAGGATACATTTTTAGTCTTTTTGTTTCAAAAGAGCTTGTATATGCATTTTTACCTCCTTTATTTTCTGTTTTATTTTTAATTCCTTTATATTTATGGTTAAAGAAATTTTCAAATGTCTATGTTTTTGTTGGTGGTGCTGTACTTGGATCCTTAAATGGTATTTATTTTTTTAGAACGGCTATAGGTAAATTTGATACAGACTTTCTTATTCTGTTTTTTGTTTTTTTAATATTTTTTCTTTTTTCTTTGATCATTGAAAATTTTAACAATAAAAAAAGTATATTATTCTCTATTTTAGCAGGAGCAAGTTACATTTTATTCCAGTGGTTTTATCCAAAACCTTCTTTATCGCTGTTGTTTTTAACTGGTTTACTTTTGATTTTTTTATTTTTATTTGTAAAAGAGAAATTTCCATTAAAAAAATTGGCATTTTTATTTTTTACCTTTTTCCTGTTTTTATCCTTTGATATATTCAGGGGCTTTTTGAATATAGTGCAAAAGTATAAAGCTTACTTTTTAAAAGAAGATATTGTACAGTTCTTACCTACAAATCCCCATCTTTTTGTAAAGGAGCTTCAGCCTTTATCTATTTGGTACTTAATAGATCAAACAACAGGTAATTCAGTAACATTTTTTATTGCGGTTATAGGATTTATTATATTCTTTTTTAAAAACATAAGATTTATGCTTCCAACTTTACCATTTATTTTACTTGGTTTAGCGTCTTTAAAAGCTGGAAGCAGATTTCTTATATATCTTGCTCCATTTTTAGGTATGGGGCTTGGTTACAGCTTTTTTATGTTTTTTTCTTTTATAAAAAGAAATCCCTTTTTTAAAAATTTCCATGAAAGTTTTTTTCTTGTGCTTTTGATATTTTTTTCTATATCTCCAAATGTATTTTTTATACATGTAAAACCTGTTGTTAAAGGAAATTTGTTTGAGGATATGAGAAGTATTAACCAAATTACTGAAAAAGGGAGTACTTTATGGACGTGGTGGGATTATGGATATGCCTTTGAGTATATATCAAGGAGGGGAACTTACATAGATAATGGAAATAGAAATATAATAAAGATGTATGCTATTTCAAGGTCACTTTTAACTTATGATGAAGATTTTTCCTATAAGCTTATATCATTTATCTCAAATGAAAAAAATTTAAAAACAAAAAAGTTAAGTTTTGAAGTGTTTTTAAAAAATGTTGAACTTTATAGAAAAAAACCTACATATACCGTTTATATTCCCCTTTATAAAAAGATGCTTTTTCTTCAGTACTTTTATATGCTTGGTATGATTGGTTCAGGGATAAAGGAGTTCAACCTACCGGCTTATAAAGTATTTCAGGAATGCAAAAGAGAAAAAAGCGGATTCTTATGCGGAGGATTTTTCAAGATAAGAAAAGATTTATCCTTTTCTTTTGAAAAAACTACAGGCAAAAATGTGAAAAAAATAGCGATTGTCTCTGATAAAAGGAAAATCTATAGGGACTGGGATAAAAATGGAAATCTTTATCTACAGGTTAGAATAAAAAATGGAAAAGCTTATTTTACTTTGATAGATAAAACCTTTTACAAAACTGTTTTTAATAGAATGTACTTTTTAAAGGAGGATTTTAAACATTTTGAGTGTGTTCATGATGATTTTCCACATATGGTTTTATATAAAGTAAAAAGGTGAGAGACTTTCGTCCCTCCAATAATTAGATCATATCCTGTATTGCCTGATCTATCCTTTTCTCAAGTTCTAAAACAGCCTTTTCTACCTCTTTGTGTTTTGTTCCTTTCAGGAGAATATGGGATTTTGTCCGTACAATATACGTATAGTCGTCATCTTCATACTGGTATACTGAGATAACCCACGGGGATAAAACCATAGCATTGGGATCTGTTGTAAATAATTTGTAAAGGGTGGTCATACTTGTAACAAGGAAGTTTTGTATAAAATCTACCCCGAGTTTATCAAAGTCTTTAAATATCTTTGAGTTATTTGAAAGGGGTGCTGCTGGATTTGTTACATCAATAATAAGTATTTGCTGGGCTTCTAGGTTTGCTTTTAAGAGCTGTATGGCTTCATCAGCATCCATCTCAATTTTATATATAACGAGTCCTTCCCCTGAATTGTGTTTTTCCTGGGAAAATGCAAGTAAACTTAAAGCAAGAATTAGGAATATACTATAGATAAATTTTCCCATCTTTTTCCTCCATGTTAGATATAATCTTTATATAGGCCTTATTTATTACAACTTAAGGGTGGCTCTTTAAGAGCCCCCTCTTTTTAGATTTTAAACTGGAAACCAAGTCCTATATACGAAGACTTTGCATCTTCTCCGCTTTTGTAGTTTTCAATTTTTCCGGAAGAATAGTGAAGTATAAGCTTTGCCCTCTGCTTTTTTATGTACCAGTTTACACCTACATCCCACCATGTATTTTTCTTATTTTTGTATATTGATTCTCCATTGTTGTCTGGATCAAATACAGAGTAGGAAACCGCAGGCTGTAAAAATTGGCCATTTGAAAGTTTGTACGTATATCCAAGTTTTACAAGCCAGACTTTATCTGTATAATCAGCTCCATCGGACCAATCCCTTGATAAAACATCATATTCAGCGGCAAAATCTATAGGACCCCAATTTGCCAGTATATCTATTCCGTACATAATGTTTTTGTCAAACTCTTTATTTGTCCTTTTTGCTTTTCTATCAATCCCTTCCCCCTGATAACCGTAGTTTAGTCCAACAGTTACTCCATGTCTCTTCCCAAAGTATGTTTGCGTATAACCCATTTTGTATTTTTTCATTTCTGGATCTCCAAATGTAAAAGCAACCCTAGCTGACCATAAAGGAGACCAGTTTTTGCTGTCTGTGTAGTTCTGGTTATCTCCAACTCCAAAGTTCCAGTTTAAACTCCAGCCTTTTGCCTTATAAAGACCACCCCAGTTAATGAGGAATATTCTTCCGTTCCCTGACGCCCTTCCAAATACCTCATTATCTCCTTTATCTGGTTTTCCTATGATATGTCTTCTTACATAGAAGTTTGGAAGTCCTTTTTCAAATGAAAGCATATTAAAACCTGATGTTATACTCTCTTTACCTATCTGGGGTCTGAAATAGCCAAGGGAGATATTTGCCCATGTTTTATCGTAAGACCATGTAAAGAAAGCATCCCAGACTTCTAGCTTTGAATAGGTTAATCCACCTGTTTTAACTGCCCCCCTTGCAATATCTACAGGGTTTAAATCGTCCCTTGCAAGGTTATCATGGGCAAACCAGATTTTAAAGGAAAGGTTTTTCATAAGATGACCTTTAAATCCAAATCTACCTCTTCTTATGTATATATCAGCTTTATTATCTTTCAGATCAGTAGCACCAGGAATTTCAATATTTGTTCCGTAAACTGTCCATATCTGTCCCATCAGGAATATTTCTAAATCTCTTCCTTCTCCAAAGTAAAATTTTGGACCCGCCTGGGCTGGATAAAAGGTTGCTAAAACTGCTGCTGTCCCGATACCGGCAAGCGCTAATTTTAATGTTTTCATTTCTGCTACCCTCCATGTTTAGTTATTTAAACTGTCTAAAATTCTTTTTAGTTCTAAATCATGCTTTTTTAAAAGCTCTACAGCTTTTATGTCTACAGTGCCCATATACCTTACTGCTATTGAAGGTTTTACAAAGCCTACAACCAAAAAACCCTCTTTATTTCGGTATGTATAAACCCTATAGGGACAAAACCCTACCAGATGGGGATTTCTTTTAAGGATAAAATAGCCGTCAGACAAACGGCATATAAGGTATATGTTCATATCTTTCCAAAAGTCTTTTCTTCCCTGCTCCTCCATTCCATCGCTAACGTGGGAAACTTTTATTATCTTAAAGTTTGCTTCCTCTAGCTCAGACCGAAGGAGAATATCTAATTCATCAAAATTTTTTGTACCTGCTGTAATTTCATAAATATCAGGGATATCTTCATCTTCAACTTCCTTTTCAGAGTATTTTGGGACAGTTTTCCCTTTAGTTATTTTTTTGCTTACACTAACAGCTTTTGGAGGTTTATATTCAAGATCATCTTCATCCTCTGTAGACCATTCCATTGCAGTTATGCAGGAAGATAGAGAAAAAGATACTACCCCAGAAAGGAAGGTAAGAAGAATTTTTTTAATCACAGGCAAATGCCTCCTTTCTTAGGACATCCACATTTAACATCTAAAACCTTTACGTTTGACCTTAGGGGAGGATTTACAACCTTTTGTCTTTTTATATAATCAATCACTATCTCATAAACTGGCCTGTGCTTTGGTCTGACATTTTTCCCGGCTCTATATAAGTTTCCACCCCACGCAGATATTACGTATGAACGTTTTGGGTCTAAGTCTTTGCCGTTTACCTTTATGTTCCTGAGTCTTTTTCCAGCAGAGGCTCCTAATTTTATTTCATACTCAATCCCAAGGAGTCTGCTCATATCTCCCCCTTGTTGATACAGGGGATTTTGGTTAAATGCGTTGTCTGCTATGTCCTCAAGGATTAGTTTTAGCTTTTCCCCTGTCATCTCAAATGTGTAAACGTCTGGGTATGTAATAGCTGTCATCTCGTATACGTTATCCACTGTGATTTCTCCCCCTGGAAGAATCGTTGTTCCCCACCTGTACCCAGGGGTAAAAACAATTTCTGCATCAGTTTCCTCTCTAATTGCCTCTCCTATCACCCTGTCAAATGTGGAATAAAAGGTATCCCTCTTATAAAGGAGCTGTTCTGTTTTCCCAATTACAGTATTTAGCTCCTTTTCATAGGGTTTGTATATCTCTTTTACCAGTTTCTCCATTTCTGGATCTGGTTTTATGAAATTGGAAGCTACAGGTATAAGCTTGTAATTCCATTTTTTGATTTTTCCATTTTTTACCTCAAGGTCTAACCTTCCAAGGTACTTTCCGTGGGAACCTGCTATAACAATCATTGTGTTGTTTACAAAAATTGGTTTTGGGGCTGGATCGTGGGTATGACCGCTGAAAATAATATCTATTCCTTTAATCATCTTTGCTAAAGCCTGATCTAAAGAAAATCCATCATGGGATAAAAGAACAACAAGATCTACCTTTTTATCTTCCCTTAGTTCATCTACAAATTGTTGAAGTCTTTCCGGTTGTATTCCAAATGTCCAGCCTTCTGTAAACTGTCTTGGATTTGCTATAGGGGTATAGGGAAATGCATTTCCTATAATACCTATTTTTACTCCACCTACTTCTTTTATGACATAAGGCTTAAATACAAGCTCTTCCCACATCTCATCAGCTATGTTTTGGGCTATAAAATCAGCTTTAAGATGTTCCTCCACCAGCTCTAAAACCCTATCTTTCCCGTATGTAAATTCCCAGTGACCTACCATTACATCAATACCTAGTGCATTTTGAACATCAACAATAGCTTTTCCTTTTGTGAATAAAGCAACAGCTGTTCCCTGCCATGTATCTCCTGAATCCATAAATAGGACGTTATCTTTACCCCTTTCAGCTATAATCTGTTTTACTAATGTTGCCATATAGGCAACACCACCCATTTTTCCATACTTGTGGGCTAGTTCTGGGAAATCTATGTAGGTATCAAAATATGCCCTTAAACTTCCCGGTTTTATACCATAGTAGTCCAGATAGGCTTTTCCACAGAGAAATCCCGGTTCTCCAACCAGTGAAGGATGGGAAAGAAGGGTTGAAGGTTCCCTCCAGTATAGGGGCTTTAGATGGGCATGCATATCACATATATGTAATAGGGTTACATTTCCAACAGATTTAAAACCCATCAGTTCTTCAGGGGAGATTTTATTTAGCTGGGCTAAGGCATTTCCGCCTGTTAAGGATATACCTGCTATAGCGGCAAGTTCTAAAAAGTCTCTTCTTGTTAAATTCATTATTGCCTCCTATCTCCTTAAACCTGGTGTTTTTAGCTCTGCTCCATTAGATAGGGATTTTACATAAAGTTCCAAAGCTACCATCTCTTCAGAACCAAGGGGCAGTATTTTTTGCTTAGACTGTTTCATACATCCCTGAAATCTCTGCTGGAGGGTCTGGACTTTATTTTTTGTCATTCTAAATGCAGGCCAGTGGTCTGCAGCTGTTGTTCCTTTTATGCCGTTATACTCAAAACCAAGGGGTTTTAACCACTGCATCCTCAGTACTTTTCCTGCAGCAAATTCGTGGCAAACCTGACAGGAGAGATTTCTTTTACCCCTTTTAAGGGTAAAGACATATCTCCCATATTCGTAGAATTTTTTAGCTTCAGGGGAAGCTGTATCTACATTTATTTTTGTTCCCTGCGCAAGGTAAAAAAGATATGTTGTTAAAGCTGTATTTTCTTTACTTTTTAAAGAAAAAGGTTTAACTTTTTGATGTTTACTCTGGCATATCTGTATCCTCTGTTCCAGATTTATAACAGTTTTTGCATCTTTGTCATATTTTGGATAATAGGCGGCAGCTGTTGCTACCCTATCCTCAACATCTCCATTCTTAACATGGCAGGAGGCGCAGGAGAGTTTTTTAGGACCTAAAGGTTTTTCAAAGAGGGAACCTCCTACCTCTTCAGCAAAAACCTCTCCGGGATTAATTCCCTCTTCATATAATTTCCAATCCTCTTCAGATATAGCCTGACCGGCTTCTTCAGCGTTTACATTTATAAAAATGGCAGCTGCAGCTGCCGTTAAAATTCCAACCAGATATTTTTTCCTCATCTTTTACCTCCTTAACCACGGGGTTTTATCTTAATGATTTTTTCTGTTACTTCCCCTTTGTTATCTTTCCATACCATTTTTAAAGGAGCTTCCTTATCAACTTTTAGATTAAATGAGAAATAGGGATTTGCTGATACAGAGGCGTTTACATTTATTTTTGTTATAAGCTGGTCCCCGTAATAAACCTCAACATCTGTTATATAGTGGGGAGGTATTGGCTTTCCTGTCTTTTTATCTTTTATAAGACCGTTATACATAGGATGCATAATAACTGAATCAACCCTTACTATGTCTCCTTTTTTGTATCTTCTTGGCTTTACCTTTATTAAAGCTGTTCTTCCCATTATTTAATCCTCCTTTGGTTTTTTATTAACCACATCCACCTATGGTTACTTTTACAGCTTTTTTTGCCATAATAACTGAACCATCAGAAAGTTCAGCTACAGCATAAACATCCATCGTTTTTGCAAGTCTAATTCTTGTTGCAAAGTAAGGTTTTCCATTTTGGGGTGTTAAAAAGGCTGAAACTGTCCACGGATCAGGGTTTTTTTCTGCAAAAATATGGATGGCTTTCACATTTTTTATTGGTTCAGCAACATCTACTTTAATAGGGACAACAGCTCCATTTTCAGCTATAGATGGGGCTATAAGTTTTACCTTTTCTGATTCAACAGGCTTTTTTCCTTTTAAAACATCTTTCATAGCATCTTCAAGGCTTCTCTTTTTGAGACCATCAGTCTTTGCTTCTGCCTGAAGTGAACCTAATAAAATAGGTGATGCTGTTATTACAGCCCCAGAAACGGCAACTGTTTTTAAAAATCTCCTTCTGTTCATCATCTATCCTCCTTAATTTTTCATAAAGTACTCGGTCATATTTGTTGTTTTGTAATGTCCTTCTCCAAAGTATCTGAGAATTCCCAAGAATTCTTCAGGTGTCCATGCCCCAAAGAGGGTTTTGATTTTCTTCCCATTTGCCTCTAAGAAATGAAAGGTGGGGGTTCCAACATAGCCGTACTTTTTTCTGACTGTCCATCCATCAGGGGAGCTTTTCTCAACTTTTATAGGGATAAAATTTTTGTTTAGATATTCCTGTACTTTTTGGTTTTTAAATGTGGTGTTTTCCATTTCTCTACAGTACTGGCAGTGTTTTGATGTTATGTAGATAACAATCATTTTTCTTTCTTCTTTGGCTTTTTTTAAGCCTTCCTTAAGGGAGAACCATTTTATCTGTGCTATGGAAAATCCTATTACTAAGAAAAGTAAGGCCAGTACGTACTTCATCTATTACTCCAGGGATAAGAGATAGGCAGTTAAAGCACAGACCTGATCGTAGTTAAGCATTCCTGTTGTTAAATTAACTGTCATTATGTTGAAGTAAGGTTCATTTTTGTACTGTGGAGGAATTTGAACCCTGTAGTCTGCTATCCTCTGGAAAACCCAGCTTGGGGTTTTTTTCTGATTTCCAAGGTATGGAGCTTTCATAAGTGTTGATGCGTAATGTGCAAGGTTTGGACCTATGTTTCCGCATCCCTTTGATCCTGGTGCACAGTGACAGGCCACGCAGTTTGCTAGCTTTTTATTATTGAAGAGCTTTTTTCCTACAGGTGCCATCTTTTTTATGAATTCTTTACTGCCGAGATTACATTTTTCAGGTACCGCGTAATGTTTTGGTCCCGGAGGAATATCCTTTAACATCATTTCTTTAGCTGAAGAATGTTCAAATATAATTTCCCCAGCATTGGCTGTAGAAAAAATACCAACACCTGCCAGTACCGAAGCTATAAGCTGTCTAAACCTCATTTTAGACCTCCTGAAGATATTTGAAGTGATATTAGCAAAAAAAATGCCCAAAATTTTATCTTTTAATATCAATTACTTACATAAACAAATAGAGATAAACTTTTTTTTGATGTTCCTTCTGGTATATTCTGGTTGTTCCAAATGGGACAGCACAGGAGGAATTTGGATGTTTAAAAGGGTTTTTTTTGGGATATTTTTACTGTTTTTGTTTTCCTGTTCTCCAAAATACAGTATCCAGACAGTATATATCCCACCTTCATCTGAAAAAGGAAAAAGCTGTGTAAAAGAATGTGAGGAAAAGTTTGATAGATGCAAAAAAGACTGCCTTAAGTTTTATCAGGTGTGTATCAAGGAAGCCTTCCAGCTGGCAGAAAAAACTTACACAAGGGCCTTAAAGGACTTTGAAAAGCTTCATAAACTTTACCTTGAAAAGTACAGATTGTATCTAAAGGAAAAATCCATGTGGGAAGAGAGATATTTAAAAATAAAATCAGATTATCAGTATTACAGGCAAAAATGCTCCTTAGATAAAAACTGGTGTGATGAGATGGAATTTTATAAAAACCTTTTAAAGGATATTGAAGCCCAAATGCCAGAAAAACCTTTAAAACCAAAGGAACCTTCTTTTAAGGATATTCTTAAAACACAGCAAGATATGTGTAAAAAAAGCTGTAACTGTAGAGAAGCATACAATATATGCTTTCAAAACTGTGGAGGAAGGATAAAGATAAAAAAAGTTTGCATAGAAAACTGCCAATGATAAACCTCATAGGATGTTTTATAGATAAAACTTAATCTATCCTATATCCTTTTAAAGGAGGTAGGAAATGCCTGTTTTAAAAACAGATGAAGATATAAAAAAAGTTCTTGAGGAGAGTAAAACAGTTGCCGTTGTAGGGATATCCCCAAAACCGGAAAAGCCTGCCTACTTTGTTTCAGAAGTTGTTAAAAGGTATGGTTTTAAGATGTATTTTATAAATCCTGTTTATGCTGGACAGGAAATTTTAGGGGAGAAGGTTTTGTCTTCCTTTGAGGATATTCCAGAGGATATAGATATTGTTGATGTTTTTAGAAATCCCTCTGCTGTACCGGATATAGCAAAAGAGGCAAAGAAAAAGGGGTTCAAAACCTTCTGGCTTCAACCTGGTACAGTAAATGAAGATGTGGTTAAACAACTTTCCCAGGAAGGTTACAATGTTGTTGTAGATAGATGTATGAAAGTTGAATGTATGAGATTACTGGAGGAAAAAAATGGTTAAATTTACAAAGTTTTTTGGTATTACATTTTTCTTTATTCTGGTTTTAACTGTTGGAAGTATGTATCTAAGTGTTCTAAGAGGGGAAGGACTTATCAGACCTGAGGCGGTAGTTTTCTACACAATAGTATTTTTTGGTTATGGTCTAACATTAATGTACGTATGGAAAAAGGAAAAAGAAATAGAAATACAGCAGGCACAAAAAGAACTTGAACTGGCAAAACAGGAAGCCCAGCAACATAAAGAAGAATTAGAGAAACTCAAAAAGGAATTTGAAGAGTATAAAAAATGGGTAGAACAACAAACTTCTTAAAGGAGAGGTAATGGCAATAGATAAAGAGAAGCTTAAAAAGTCTGTTAAGCTTTTTTTAGAAGCAATTGGGGAAGATCCTGAAAGGGAAGGTTTAAAGGAAACCCCAGAAAGGATAGCTAAGCTCTGGGAAGAGTTTAAATCTTATGAAAATTTTAATATGACTGTGTTTGAAGATATTGGGGATTACGACGAAATGGTTGTTGTCAGGGATATTCAGTTTTACTCCCTTTGTGAGCATCATCTATTACCTTTTTTTGGGAAAGCCCATATAGCCTACATACCTGATGGTAAAGTTTGTGGTTTGTCAAAGCTTGTTAGGGTTGTAAATAAGTTTTCCTACAGACCCCAGATCCAGGAAAGACTAACGGCAGAAATAGCCGAATTTCTGGAGAAGGAACTTAACCCTAAAGGTGTAGCCGTGGTACTTGAAGCAGAACACCTATGTATGTCAATGAGGGGGGTAAAAAATCCTTCATCTTATACAGTGACAAGTAAACTGACAGGTGTCTTTAAAGAAAACGAAAAAACGAGAAATGAGTTTTTAAATTTAATAAATGGAAAGTAAAAGCCCCTTTAAAGGGGCTTTTTATTATTTGTGGGAAAGCATATATTCTGCCATAGCTTTGAGGTCTGCATCAGACATTGATTTTGTTGCATTTAGCTGAGGTTGCATGATCGCAAATTTAGCAGGGTCAACGATAGCCTTTCCTTCACCTTTGAGGAATTTTATTAAATCAGCTTCTTTTCCTGCATAAGCCTGGGCAATTTTCTTGAGAGAAGGTCCTACAGTGTCAACAGAAGCCTGGTGGCATGCTGCACATCCTTTTGATTTAAAGAGCTGTTCTCCATTACCAGCAAAAGCACCAGTTACTGCAACAGCTACACCGAGAACCGCAGAAAGTACTAATTTTTTCATTGAACCAACCTCCTTGGTAGAGTTATTTGGATATTTTAATTAAGCTTAATATATAAAACTTGAACATGTCAAATCTATAATCAAATTATTAATAACGTGCAAAAACAGCTTTTTTTTAGCTTTAGCAAAAGGAAGGAAAAAATGTTAATAAATATATCACCCTCTGCAAAGCTAATAACAGATAAGAAAACCTATTCTTATGAAAGTATTGCTACAGCTATTAATAGTTATTCATCATATTCTAATATTAACGTTAATGAATACGTGGGAATTTTCTGTGAAAATCGTCCAGAATGGATATTTTCTTTCTTTTCTGTATGGAAAAATGGTGGAATACCGGTACCAATAGATTTTATGTCCTCAAAGGAAGAAGCCTCTTATATTATCCAGGATGCAAATATTAAGAAAATTTTTTATTCCAGAAAAACAGAGGAACTGGCAAAGGAACTTATAAAAAAGTATAAATTGGAAGGTTTTAATGTTGAAAATATAGAGGTCTCCAGTAAATACAAAGAAGGTAAAGGGATAAAAAAATCCATAGATGATACTGCTGTTGTTTTATATACATCTGGAACTACAGGAAATCCAAAAGGGGTCATGCTTTCTTACGGAAATCTTCTTTCTAATATAGAGGGAATAAGGGAAACAGGAATAGCCTCTGAAAAAGATAAAACAGTAGCTATACTGCCGTTTCATCACTCCTACCCTTTAATGGTAACAGTTCTCCTCCCCTTAACTTTAGGTGCAACAGTTGTTTTTCTTCCTGAGCTTTCCGGAGAAGCTATTATAAAAACCCTTCAAAAACACAGAATTACAGTTTTGGTAGGTGTTCCCCGTTTATATGAGATATTCCACAGGAGGATATTTGAAAGGATAAATGAAAATCTTTTTGCTAAATCTCTATTTAAAATAGCAAAGCTGATAAACAACAAAGAACTTTCTAAAATTCTTTTTTCAAAAGTCCACAGGCAGTTTGGAGGGAATATAAGATTTTTTATCAGTGGAGGTGCAAAACTTGATAAAGGTATAGCTGAAGATCTATGGGCTTTGGGATTTACAATAATAGAGGGCTACGGTCTTACAGAAACATCTCCTATTGTTTCTTTCAATCCACCAGAAAGGATAAAGCTAGGTTCCGTTGGAATTCCTATAAAGGGTGTAAAAGTAAAGATTGTTGAAGGGGAAATTGTTGTAAAAGGCAAAAATGTAATGAAGGGATATCTTAATAAACCACAGGAAACAAAAAAGGTTATAAAGGATGGGTGGTTTTATACAGGGGATTTGGGCTATATTGATGAAGATGGGTATATATACATAACCGGAAGGAAAAAAGAGATTATTGTTCTTCCTAATGGAAAAAATATAAACCCAGAAGAAATAGAGAAGAAATTACTAAAAATATCAGATTTTATACAGGAAGTTGCTGTTATAGAAAAGGAAGGAAAACTGCATGCAGTAATATATCCAAATTTTAAGCTTTTAGAAGAGAAAGGTATTTTGAACATAAAGGAATTTATAAAGTGGGAAGTTATAGACATTTACAACCAACACGTTCCTTCTTACGAAAGAATTTATGGTTTTGATATTGTAAAAGAGGAACTTCCAAAAACAAGACTTGGAAAAATAAAACGTTTTCTTTTAAAAGAGTTCTTAGAATCCCAGAAGGAAGTAAAAAAAACAAGGGAAGAACCTGATTTTGAAGAGTATAAATTGATAAAGGAGTATTTACAAAAGGTATCCAAAAAAACTGTTTATCCTGAAAGCCATATAGAGGTTGATTTAGGGCTTGATTCCCTGGAAAAGGTTGAGTTTTTGGTTTTTTTAGAGGAAACATTTGGAGTAAAAATTTCAGAAGAGGAGTTTTCAAAGTTAGATACTGTTGAAAAAATTGCCAGATTTGTAACTGAAAAAAGGGAAAGGGTTCATCTTAAGGAGATAGACTGGAAAAAGATTTTAGATAAGGATATTTCTCTGTCTGTAAAAGAAAGGAAACTGCCGATAATCCTTTTAAAAAGAATTTTAAAACCTGTTTTTAAAATATATAACCATTTACAGATATACGGACTGGAAAATATCCCGAAAGACAGAAATGTTATTTTTACCCCAAATCACCAGAGTTTTCTGGATGGTTTTTTACTTATAGCATCTTTTCCTGATGATATCCTTGAAAAAACCTACTTTTTAGCTGAAGAGAAGTTTTTTAAAGGAAAAATAGGAAAATTTATTGCTGATAATTTTCATGTTTTAACAGTAAATATAAATAAAGACCTTAAGGTTTCTCTGCAAAAAACAGGAAAGCTCCTTAAAAACGGTAAAAATGTCGTGATTTTTCCGGAAGGAGCAAGAACAAGGGATGGAAGCCTTATGCCCTTTAAGAAAAGCTTTGCAATCTTAAGCAAGGAGCTTGATATTCCTGTTGTTCCTGTTGTTATAGAAGGGGCTTATAAATCCTTTCCGATAGGTTCTTTATTCCCAAAACCTGAAAGGATAAAAGTGACCTTTTTAGAACCTGTTTATCCAGATGGTTTAGATTATGATGAAATAAAAGACAAAGTTTATAAAAAAATAAAATCACATCTAAAATAAAATAGCCCCGTTTTGGGGCTATTTTTTAATGGACTTCAGGTTCTATAGTATCGTCTTCACCGCCTTTTTGTTGCTGTGCTCCAGTTCCAGTTCCTTCACCAGACTGGTAGAGTTTTTGGGCTATTTTGTTAGCCACTGATGTTACTTTTTCTATAGCAGACTGGATTTTATCCTTCTCATTTGAAGCTATTGCATCTTTGGCTTCTTTAATTGCATCTTCAGCCTCTTTTTTATCCTCTGGAGAAAGTTTAGCTTCATTTTCCTTTATAGTTTTTTCTAAGCTGTAAACAAGGGCATCTAATTGATTTCTAAGTTCAACTGTTTCCTGGAACTTTCTATCTTCTTCCTCATGTTTTTTAGCTTCTTCAATTATCTTATTAATTTCATCTTCTGTTAGTCCGGAAGATGGCTGAACAGTTAATGACTGGCTTTTTCCTGTTGCTTTATCTGTTGCAGTAACATGGAGGATACCGTCAGCATCTATATCAAAGCAAACTTCTATCTGTGGAACACCCCTTGGAGCCGGTGGTATATCTGTTAAGAAAAACTTACCGAGGGATTTATTTTCTTTAGCCATTTTTCTCTCACCTTGGAGAACGTGTATTTCAACCTGTGTTTGATTATCTGCTGCCGTTGTAAATATTTCACATTTCTTTGTAGGTATTGGTGTGTTTCTTGGAATAAGAACAGTCATTACTCCACCAAGGGTTTCTATTCCCAGGGATAAAGGTGTAACATCTATAAGGAGAACATCTTTTACTTCTCCACCTATGATACCACCCTGTATAGCAGCACCTACTGCAACAACCTCATCAGGGTTAACACCTTTATGTGGTTCTTTTCCAAAGAATTCTTTTATTCTCTGTTGGACTAGGGGTATTCTTGTGGAACCTCCTACAAGAACAACATCATCTATATCCTGTGGAGTGAGTTTAGCCTCTTCCAGGGCCCTTTTGACAATTTCCATTGTTCTGTCTATGAGGTCTTTAATCATTTCCTCAAGTCTTGCCCTTGTAAGTTTCTTTTCCAGGTGTAGAGGCTGATTTGTATTTGGATCTATTGTTATAAATGGAAGATTTATCTCTGTTTCCATTTTGAAAGAAAGTTCCTTCTTGGCCTGTTCTGCAGCTTCTTTTAATCTCTGGAATGCAGTTTTATCCTGTCTTAGGTCTATGCCGTGTTCTTTTTTGAATTCTTCAACAAGCCAGTTTACAATTCTTGCATCTATATCTGCCCCACCAAGGTGTGTATCTCCATCAGATACCTTAACTTCTATAACACCATCTCCCCCTTCAAGAATGGAAACATCAAATGTTCCACCTCCAAAATCGTAAACAAGTATCTTTACATCAGATTTTTTATCAAGTCCGTAGGCAAGGGCTGCTGCTGTTGGTTCGTTTACTATTCTTTTTACCTCAAGACCGGCTATTTTTCCGGCATCTTTTGTTGCCTGTCTTTGTCTTTCATTAAAGTATGCAGGAACTGTTATAACAGCTTCTGTTATTTTTTCCCCAAGGTAGTTTTCAGCAGCTTCCTTTAATTTTTTAAGTATTTGTGCCCCAACCTCCTCAGGTCTTACAATCTTGCCTGCATTTGGGACATCAAAGGCTGCATCTCCCTTTTCATCTGCAACAACTTTATAAGGAACGTGTTTTATTTCTTCCTGGACTTCATCATACTTTCTTCCTATAAATCTCTTTGATTCGTATATTGTGTTTAATGGATCTAATACAGCTCTTCTTTTTGCTGGGTCTCCTACAAGTATTTCACCTTCTTTAGTCCATGAAACTACAGATGGGGTTGTTCTGAAGCCTTCTTGATTAGCAATAACAATAGGTTCACCACCTTGCATAACAGCAACAACGGAGTTTGTTGTTCCAAGGTCTATTCCTATTACTTTTCCCATCTATGGTATCCTCCTTTTTTCTGTTTTTCACATATTACAATTTACAACTTTAGTAAATCTTTGTCAAGTATTTTGATATAAAGAATATCAAGCTTTTAAAAGGTAAAAAATTTTGATAAGAGGGGGAATATACGTTAATATTTAGATTAATAGGCTAAAAAATAAAAAAGGGCGGGTAAAAACCCGCCAGGGACGTTGAGGTTTAGTGCAATGAAACAAAGGAGGGAGGGATTGAGGTGCACTACTCAGGGCACACGCCTAAGCTTTCTAACTGGGTACAATCATTATCAAAAATTACATTTTCCCCAAAGGTGATTTTAACATTATTAGGTGTTTTAATATCATTATCAGGATCATAGGCTTCTAATGTAACCTGTCCATCATTTATTACAAGTTTTCCTTCATACGGGCAATCGGCATTAACATACTCCCTAAACATCTGTATAGTTTCATATACCGCATTTACCGCCTCTTCCATACAGTCTGTTTTGTAGCTTATGCCTCCATCTATTGAATATTCAATTACAATTTCATTATCTGCCTCATTTCCATAGAAGGTTAGATTATAAAAATGGGCTAACGACTGCCTCCCGGCATCGTTAGCTATAATCTCTCCCCCATTGAGAACTATTTCTGCTTTTAATTTCATTCCCCCCTCTGTATATATATCTCTATTGGGAAGTTTTCCGTTTAAAGCCATGGAAAAATCATTTCTTATCTCTACAGAGTTGTTTTCGCAGGTATCCCTATAGGAAAAGCCTTTTTTAAGCAGTAGGGATATGTTTTCAGGGATGTCGTTGTTGTTTATGTCCTTGAATGTTATTTCAAGTCTTCCATTTACAGTTTCACACTCATTTAACTGGCAGTTATTGTATTCTATGTATCCTGCTGTATCCCCTGTTTGGACAAGTTCCATATTCCCACCGGCATCACAGTTTATTACTTCCTTTGTGGAAATATTACTGAGGTCTTTTCCTTCTAAGGTTTTTAAAACTGCCTTCAAAAAACCTTCACTTTTCTGGTTAGATAAGGTATTTAACTGCTCAGTTCCTAAAGATAATATTTCATTTACAACCCTTGTCCCCTGGGAAGAAACTGTAGCTTCTTCTTTTGTTGTTATATTTGTTGGTGTAAAAGAAGAGGCGCCCCCTCCGCCGCCTCCACAACTTGCTAGCAGTGAAGCCATAAGGAGCGCCGGTCCTGCTAAACCCACTGTTATTATTTTTTTGTTCATGATTCACTCTCCCCTGGGATATTCTCCCTTTTCCTTTGTTGTTTTTATATATGGAAATTTCATGCCAATTCTAAAAGGGCGTAGATACGGTGTGTTTGTAAATATGTTTGACAAAATATGGACAGTTATTGTCAGTTTCATTGATAAAAATTGTAAAAAATTTTTACACTTCCTTTGTTGCAGAGGAGGTGGCAATATTTTTATTCAAGATGTCAACTTTTGTCATAAGCTATAAAATATTAATGCTAAAAAAAGTAAGGAGGTTAAAAGAATGAATCCTGAAACCTGGTTTCCAATTGTAGTAATAGGGATGGTTCTATTTGCATTTATAGCTTTCGGGATTTTTGTTTATCTTGACAGGGGAGAATAAATGTCCCTTAAAAGATTTTATGCAATAACAGACAGGAAGCAGTTTGTAAGACCATTTGAAGAGCAGATAAAGAGAATGCTTGATAAAGGCATTCGTATGTTCCAACTTAGAGAAAAGGATCTTCCTTCTAAAGAGGTTTTTTCTTTAGCAGAGAGGATGAAAAGTATCCTCCACGGATATGACGCTCTATTAATAATAAATGATAGAGTTGATATTGCCCTTTTAACAGGGGCTGATGGTGTTCATCTCCCTGAAAACGGTGTTCCTATTAGTGCTGTAAAACATAAATTTCCAGATCTTATTGTAGGAAAATCATGCCACTCTATAGATGGGGCTTTAAAAGCTGAAAAGGAAGGGGCGGATTATATAACATTCTCTCCTATATTTCCTTCACCAGGAAAAGGTGAACCTGTTGGCATAAATGCATTAAAGGAAGTAGTATCAAAGGTCAAAATTCCGGTTTATGCTTTAGGGGGAATAACAGAAGAAAAAATTAAAGATGTTTTAGATGCAGGGGCGTATGGTATAGCAGGGATAAGGATTTTTATTGATTAGCTTCTTAATGCTTCTATAGGTTTTATGTTTGATGCTTTAAAGGCCGGGTATATCCCTGCAAAAAGACCTGTAAGTATAGATATTGTTATTGAAAACAGGAAAAACGTCCAGTTATATACCTCTGGAAGCTGGGACACTTTATAAATAAGGGTAAGCAGTGTTATCCCTGCTAAAAAACCTAAAAGTCCCCCTAAGACAGATATAACCCCGGATTCTAAAATAAACTGAAAAAGAATATCTTTTTTTCTTGCTCCAACGGCTCTTCTTATCCCAATTTCTGTAATTCTTTCATTAACAATCAGTATCATTATAGATAAAATTCCTATTCCTCCAATAGCAAAGGATACAACAGCTGAAACTAATCCAAGTATTGTAAATATTCTTACAGCTTGCCTTTGCATTCTTAAAAGGTCATCTGGTGTTAAAACGGTAAAATCATCTTTGTCTGTTGGTTTTAGTTTGTGGAGTTTTCTAAGTAAAGATTTTATTTCCCTCTTCACAATGGGGATATACTCTTTTTTATCTACCTGTATGAATATGGTGTTTATATAATCTACATTTGCCAATCTTCTCATTGCTGTTTTCAAGGGAGTATATATTAAAATATCCTGATCTGTCCCTGATATATCGGTTCCTTTTTCTTCCATTACACCTATCACTTTTACAGGAACACGAAAGACAAGGATAAACTTTCCTATAGGGTCTTCACCATTAAACAGCTTTTCTGGAAGTTTTGCCCCTAAAACCACCACTTTTTCCCCTTCCCTTTCCTCCTTTTTTGAGAAAAATCTTCCTTTAGCTACATTTATACTTCTAACTTCTGGGTATTCTATTGTTGTTCCTATGAGGGTTGTCCTTACTGTTATTCCCTTCCTCCTTACCGGATAGTCTATAGTAAAAGAAGGAATAACTTTCTTTATATGGGGTATCTGCTGTTTTATTAAAATAGCATCTCTTATTTTAAGGGTTGTAGCAGAGGATATAGTTCTTTGTCTTTTCCTAAAAACCCTTATCAGACCTGATTTTACAATGATAATATTTTTACCAAGCTTCTGGGCTTCTAGTTTGCTTTTTTCTTTCATGGACAGGGAGATTGAAACCATAACAATTAATGCAAATGTTCCAAATGCAACGCCAAGTATAGATAACAGGGATCTTACTTTATGTTCCTTCATTATACGTAAAATAACTTTTATATTTTCCTTTAAAAATCTGCCCATTTTAGCTCCGTATAGCTTCTATAGGGTTTATTCTTGAAGCCTTTAAAGCTGGACTTATTGCCGACAGTACTCCTACAACAGTAGAAACAAAAAGGGCTGTTAAAAATGCTTTGTAGGAAAAGTAAACTGGAAAATCGGCTATCATTGCAAGTAGTTTTGATCCAATTATTCCAAGACCAAATCCTACAAAAGCTCCTATTGTCGTTATTACAAGGGCTTCATATAAAAATTGAATTAAAATATCCCTTCTTTTTGCCCCTAATGCCCTTCTTATTCCTATTTCTTGAATTCTTTCATTCACAGAAAGTAAAAAAAGATTTGTAAGAACAAATCCCCCTACTGTCAGGGATATTATAGAAGAAAGTCCCAGGAATAAAACAAGACTTCCTGTTAAAGTCACAAGGAAGTTTATAATCTCTTTTGGGGATAATATGAAAAAGTCATCTGCTTCTCCTTCTTTTAATCTGTGCCTTTTTCTTAAAAATTCTTTTATTTCCTCAACCAGGGCATTTACATCAACCCCCTGGTAAAACTTTATACGTATTGCATTTATATATACAGGGTCGTGGTTTATCTTGTACATAACTGTTGTGTACGGCATAAGTACCCTGTTATCAAGATTTCTTCCTGTTGGAGTTGTTCCTCTTTTTTCCAGAACCCCTAAAACTTTACAGGGGATTTGATTTAAAAATATAATCTTTCCTACTGGATCTTCTTTTTCAAAAAGTTCATCTTTTACGTAAGAGCCAATAACACACACATATTCTTTTTTTCTTACTTCTTCTTTGGTAAAAAATCTTCCCTCCTGAAGGTACCAGGACCAGGCTTCCTCAAAATCTGTAGAAACTCCGTATCCTCTTGTTTTTGTTGAATTTTTTTTGTACTTAACAGGAAGATCATCAATGTACAGAACAGGCATAATAATTTTTATTTCAGGGAAAGCTCTTTTTAAAGCTTTCAAATCTGACATTGTTAATGTTTTAACCCTTATTCTTACCCCTTTATTTTCTTCCTTTCCCCCAAAAATAATAATACTCTCTGGACCAAAAGCATCTATTATTTTATAAGCACGGTGGAAAGCCCCTTCTACAGAGGCAACTATTATTGAAAGGGAAGCTATACCAAAGGAAATTCCTAAAACAGAAAAAAATGTTCTAAGTTTATAGGCTTTAACAGCTAAAAAAGCTTCCTTCAGTATTTTAAAAAATTTTTTCATTTACTACTTTTGAATTTTATTGTTGTAACAGCCCACTGTTTTTCATTTGAGGATATTTTGTTAAACTTCCAGCTTAAGATATATTCCCTTATTTTTTTGTCTATTTTTGGATTTCCTGTTGTTTCAAGAAGTTGAACCTTTGACACAGTACCATCGGGATTTATCCAGAGCTTAACTTTTACTGCCGGTGGCGGAACCTTTGCTTTTACTGTAGGGGGAGCAGGTCTGTAAACAACCTTCCTATCCTTTGCTGTTCCCCTTACAGAGGTATCAAGTTTTGAAAGTTCAGTACCAAAAGACGGATTAAACACCCCAGGGGAAACAGCTTTAAACTCTTTTATAACAACTTTTTCAGCAGGAACATCAATGAAATTTCCCTCTGGAAGTTCATTTTCTGGAAGGGATATTTTTTCTTCATCAAGTTCCACCTTTTCAGGAATAGGAGGTGTGACAGCTGGGATAACAGGCTCTTTTTCTACCTTTTCCCCTGTTGCTTTTTTAGGTTTTGAGACAACTTTTTTGCTTTCCTTTTTTATATCTAAAGGTTTCTCTTCCTTTAATGTTTTTTTCTTTTTTTCTAATTTTTTTTCTTTTTCCTGTTTTTTCTTTTTTACAGGTTCCGGTAAAGGGGTTGGTTTTTGGGGAACGTAGGTTATCTTAGGTTCTTTTATCTTTATATCATGGGTATAATTTGTTATATAGTACTGGTAAAGGCCAAGTAAAAGCAGATTTATCAGAATACCTGCTACCAGTGCTATAATGAATACAGATCTACTAAAGTTAGAAGATTTCCCTGAGTATATATTTTCCATAAAGATATTTTATGTAAAGGTTCCTTATTAAGCAATATGAGGGGAAAAATGAAACATTTTCAAAATCTTTCTATTATAGGAGCAGGAAGCTGGGGAACCGCTTTAGCCCAGGCTTTTTCTGAAAATTTCAAAAATGTGTATATATGGGGAAGGGATATAGATACAATAGAAAGCATAAATAAACACCATGAAAACATCAGGTATCTAAAAGGAATAAAACTGAGGGAAAATATTTTTGGCTTAACAGATATTAATGAAGCATTTTCTAAAGGTGATATCATTATCATTGCTGTTCCTACCCAGAGGGTAAGGGAGGTTTTAGAAAAGGTTTCTCTGGATATTGATAAGCCTGTTATTTCAGCGTCAAAGGGTATTGAAATCTCAACGCTGAAACTTGTTTCAGAAATTATCAAAGAAACCCTTCAATTAAAGGAAGAAAATATTTTTGTTTTGTCTGGTCCTTCCTTTGCCAGGGAAGTTGCCCAGGGACTTCCTACTGCCGTTACCCTTGCAGGGGAGGAGAATAAAGTTGAAGAACTTCAATCTATTTTGAACACCCAGAGCTTCAGGCTTTACATATCTGGAGATATTATTGGGGTTCAGATAGGGGGAGCTGTTAAAAACATCATTGCTATTGCTACAGGGGCAAGTGATGGACTTGGACTTGGGCATAATGCACGGGCAGGTCTTATAACAAGGGGACTTTACGAAATGACAAAAATAGCTAAGCTTTTTGGGGGAAAGCCGGAAACTCTTTATGGACTTTCAGGTCTTGGGGATCTTGTTTTAACAGCTACAGGGGAGTTATCTAGAAATAGAACATTTGGTTATTTGCTTGGAAAAGGATTTTCTATAGAGGAAGCATTTAAAAAAGTAGGACAGGTTGTAGAGGGTGCAAAAACTGTTAAAGCGATAAAACAGCTTGCTGATAAACATAAAATTGAGCTTCCTATATCAGAAGTTGTGTATAACGTGATATACAATAGCCTTTCCCCGAGGGAGGCTGTAAAAATACTGATGAACAGACAACCAAAAAAAGAGTATTTTGGAGAGTAAGATGTTAAAAGAAGCCCTTCATATACTGAAAGGGTTCTTATTTATTGTTATTTTGTTTTTACCTGTGTATCTTATTTCCCCCTCTGGGGAAAATATAAAAACAGATGTTATAAAAAAGGTAGACCCTGAAAATTTTTCTGTAGAGATAGGAGTTGAAGGGGGTATACTCCACAGAGCCCTTGCAGGAGACGCAAAAACATTCAATCCTGTAATGGCACAGGAAACAACCTCAACAGCTGTTATTGGTGTTCTTTTTAATGGTCTTACAAAAACAAATGTCAAAACCCTTCTTCCTGAACCTGACCTGGCAGAGAGGTGGGAGGTTGATAAAACAGGTACAAGATGGATTTTTTATTTAAGAAAAAATGCAAGGTGGTTTGATGGAAAACCTGTGACTGCAGATGATGTTGTTTTTACATACAACCAGATATATTACAACCCTGATATACCTTCCTCTTCAAAGGATATCCTTACAGTGGAAGGTAAAAAATTTATCGTAAAAAAGATAGATAGGCATACAGTTGAATTTAAAATACCTAAACCTTTTGCCCCATTTTTGCAGGCTGTTGGACAGCCAATTCTACCTAAGCATATTTTGGAAAAATCAGTAAAGGAGAAAACCTTTACATCTACATGGGGCATCAACACTCCTCCTGAAAAGCTTATAGGAACAGGTCCATATAGATTAAAGGAGTATGTTATAGGCCAGTACGCCGTTTATGAAAGAAACCCTTATTACTGGGAAAAAGACAGAAAAGGACAGAAACTCCCGTACATCAAAAATATAAAAGCACAGATTATAGGGGATCCAGATGTCCGTCTTATTAAATTTATCACAGGGGAAATAGATTACTACGGTGTCAGGGCATCTGATTTACCTGAGCTTGTCCCTAAGGCAAAGGAAAAGGATTTTACTATATATAACCTTGGAGCCACCCCTTCTACATTATTTGTAGTATTTAATCAAAATCCGAAGGCACCTATACCTGAATACAAATTAAAATGGTTCCAAAACACAAAGTTTAGACAGGCAATATCCTACGCTGTAGATAGAAAAGGGATAATAAATATAGCGTATAATGGTCTTGCATATCCGATATACACAGCAGTTACCCCGGCAAATAGAAGGCTTTTTGATGAGGATTTTTATCCTAAATATCCATTTAATCTGAAGAAGGCAAAGGATTTACTTCTGTCTATAGGTTTTAGGGAAGGTAAAGATGGTTTCCTGTATGATAAAGACGGCCATAAACTGGAAATAACCCTTATAACAAACTCAGGAAATAGGGAAAGGGAGATTATAGGAAATATTTTAAAGGATGACTTAAGAAAAATAGGTATTGATGTAAATTTTCAGGCTATAGATTTTAATAACCTGGTCAGCAGATTAATGTCAAACTACGACTGGGAAGCTGTTATTATAGGTCTTACAGGAAGTATGGATCCGTATTTTGGTCAGAATGTATGGCTTTCTTCAGGGCATCTTCATATGTGGTATCCAAACCAGGAAAAACCAGCTACAAAATGGGAAGCAAAAATTGATGAACTTTTTCAAAAGGCTGCCGTGGAGTTAGACCAGGAAAAAAGGGATAAACTCTATAAAGAGGCATTTAAAATTATAGGAGAACAGCAGCCTATGATTTTTATTGTTGCTCCAGAGGAACTTTTAGCTGTTAAAAATAAACTGAAAAATGTATTTCCTACAGTCTGGGGCTGGTACAGGGAAAACTACGTTTATATAAAGGAGTAAAAGGAGGAAAGATGAGGTTTATAAAGTTTTTTTTACTTTCTTTAACTTTAAGTTCTTTTGTAAAAGCTGTTGAATTTGAAGTAAATCCCCTTTATCTGAATGAAGGGCTTACATCAAATCAGGTTACAAATATAAGAATATACTCTGTAAGGGCGGAAAATCTTGTTCTTGATGCCTACTCTGCATTAAGCAGAAGAACAATATACTATAGAGAAACAAAAAGTTATCTAAATGGGGCTCTATTCTTCCTAAATGAAGCAAAACAGTACTCCCCTACATATCTTGTAAAAAGGCAGATAGAGGCTATCCAGAAAAGAATAAAACTGTTTCCTGAGGAAGATTATACAGATGATTTAAAAAATCTTTATATATACATTGAGGAGATTTCAGGAAATCTGAATAACTACGCTGAAATAAAATCCCTCCTCTTAAAGATTATAGAGAATGCAAAAATGAGAAAAAATGCTTTAGTTTCTGAAAAGCTTGATATCTTAGATGGGAAAATAAAGATAAAGCTTATAGACTCCCCTATAAATGAAGCCCAAAATCTTATCAGTATAGCTATAGACCATCTAAAAGCTGGAAAATATACAAAATCTAAAAAAGCCCTTGAGCTTGCCTTAAATCCCCTTATATCCCTTTCCTCAAAGGAAAATCTTTTTGTTGCCCTTGCAAGGGAATACATATATAAGGCTTATTTGACGTATGATTACGACCAGATCATATCTCTAAAATATGTAGATTCAGCCTTAATAGCCATAAACAAGGCATATTATGTTTCATCACAGGAGAATAAAGATACGATAAGAACAGTAAGGGAAAAAATAAGAGCCCTCCCGGGGATATTTGATAATAAACAGGAAGCCCAGAAACTGTTTACTGATATAATAGGTTTACTCCAGAGTATATAAGGAGGTCTAAAGATGAAAAAGTTTCTTATTTCAGTAATAACCGCTTTATCACTTTTAGTTCCTAAGAGTTTTGCAGTTGATGGGGAAATTATTTTTAAGGATGCTTTATATGGTGCTGCTGTTGGAGGTCTTGCAGGAGGAGCTTTATATCTTGTTGATAGTAATGACTTCGGGGCAAAGGTTGGTATAGGTGTATTTATTGGACTTATTGCCGGGGCTGCTATTGGATTTTACGAGTCCCAGGGGGCATTTGTTGAAATAAAGAACGGGAAGGTTCAGGTAGCTTTTCCAGATGTAAAGGTTGAAAAAAACCAGGTGGATACTATGACAAAGGTGTATCTTTTAGGGGCAAAGTTCTGATGTTTTCTAAAGAGTTGATGGAAAAACTTGACAACCCTCCAAGGAAAAGTACAAACATTGTAGTAAAGGTAGACCCAAAGAAGTTAAATTTTATTTCTATGGTTGTTGATGGGTATGGGCGTATTGCCCTTCCCAGAACCAGAAGTGGAAAACAGGGGATACTTGATTTTCTTACCTCACCAGATTGTGTAAATGATCTTTATCTTATCCTTGAAGATATAAAAAAGAACTACGATCCTACCCTTGAAATAGTAGGGGAACTTGGGGATAACTGGTTAGAAGCTGTAACATAATAAGGATTGAAAAGCCCGCAAAAGGTCTTAGTTTTAATCTCAAAGAAAAAAGAGAGAAATGAAAATGCCAAAAGTAGCTGAAAACCCTGTAAAAGAGCTTCTTCAAAAGGTTTCTTACCTATCAGAGGAGGACCAGAAAAAGATAAAGGAAGCTGCAGAGTACATTATAAAAAAACATGAAGGTCAGTATAGAAAGTCAGGGGAACCGTACTACATACATCCTATAGAGGCAGCAAAAATACTTGCGGATCTGAAGCTTGATAGAACGACTATTGTATCTGGTCTTTTACATGATGTTGTAGAAGATACAGATGCAACATTGGAAGAGATATCAGAAAGGTTCGGTGATGATGTTGCCCTTATTGTTGATGGTGTAACAAAAATAAGTAAGTACAAATTCAACAGTAAAGAAGAAGCAGAAGCTGAAAACTTTAGGAAAATGCTTGTTTCTATGGCAAAGGATATAAGGGTTATCCTTGTTAAACTTGCAGACAGACTCCACAATGTAAGGACCCTCCAGTATCTTCCTGAACATAAACAAAAAAGGATAGCAAAGGAAACCCTTGATATATATGCTCCCCTTGCTGCAAGGCTGGGACTTTGGAAAATAAAAAGTGAACTTGAAGATACATCATTTATGTTTTACAACCCTGAAGAGTTTAAGAGGATAACCACGTATGTAGCCCAATCTAAAGCTTCCCAGGAGAGATTTTTAAAAGAAGAGGTTGTCCCAAAAATAGAAGAAGCTTTAAAAAAACACGGTATTAAGGCAAAGATCCAGTACAGAACAAAGCATATATACAGCATTTATGAAAAAACAATAAGAAAAAAGATAAGCTTAAGTGATGTTTATGATATATACGGAATACGTATTCTTGTTAGTGATGTAAAGGACTGCTACCTTACTTTAGGTATAATCCACTCATTATGGCCTCCGGTTCCCGGGCGTTTTAAAGATTATATATCTCTACCAAAGTCAAATATGTATCAGGCGCTTCATACGACGGTTATAACTGAAAAAGGGAAATTTGTTGAAATACAGATTAAAACCTACGAAATGCATAAAATAGCTGAGGAAGGTATTGCTGCCCACTGGAGATATAAAGGTGGAAAGTATCTATCTGATAAGGATTTAAAATCCTTTACATGGTTAAGAAACGTTTTAGAATCCCTGAAGGAGGAAAAATCTAAAGAGGTTATCTCATCAATAAAACACGATATAGCAAGTGATGAGATATACGTTTTTACCCCAAAGGGAGATCTTATAAAACTTCCAGTTGGGGCTACCCCTGTTGATTTTGCATACCACATTCATACACAGGTGGGTCATAAAACTGCCGGTGCAAAGGTAAATGGAAGAATGGTCCCATTGGATACAAAATTAAAAAATGGGGATGTTGTAGAAATCATAACGGCAAAAATAAATAAACCAAGTAGGGACTGGCTTAAATTTGTTGTTACCACAAAAGCGAAAACCCACATAAGACAGTATCTTGCTAAGCAGGAAAGAAAAAGATTATTAAAATTCGGGGAAAAACTGCTGAACAAATTTTTAAGGAAAATAGATAAAACAGTTTCCTCATTAACAGAAGAGGAAAAAAACAAACTGCTGGAAAGGTTCAGTTATAAAAATTTTGAGGACTTTATTATAGCTGTCGGGGAAGGAAGAATATCACCCCAAAAAATTATCAGAACGCTAAAGGGTGAACAGGAGAAAGCAAAATCAAAGTCTTCTTCAGAGTTAAAGGAAAAAGATGTTGTTGTTGAAGTAGATGGTATATCAAATATACTTACCACAATAGCAAAATGCTGCTGCCCTATACCAGGTGATGAGATTATAGGGGTAATCCTTAAAGGAAAGGGAATATCCATTCATGCGAAAGACTGTCCAAATATTAAACATATCCTTGAAAAGGAACCAGAAAGAATAATAACAGCCGTGTGGAATAAAGATAATATCAAGCCTATATTTCCTGCCTTTGTTAGGGTTATTTCCGAAGACAGACCTGGTTTACTGGCAGAGATGTCAGCGGCTATAGCAAGTACCAAAACAAATATATCAAGTGCAAAAATAAGAACAAGAAGAGACGGAAAAGCAATAAATGATTTTAAAGTTAATGTGAAGGATGTTGAACATCTAAATAAGATTATATCTAACCTTAGAAAAGTAAAGGGGGTAGACAGTGTAAGTAGAATATGTATAAGAAGGTAGATTAATCTTCCCTATGCATTAAGGCCTTTTCATATTCCTCATATAATATTTCCGCTTCATTTTTTATCCTGAGTTCAATAGGTCTTTTAAGATAAAATCCCTGTCCGTATCTGATACCAATGGATTTTATTTTTCTAAGGACCTGCTCATTATGAACAAACTCAGCTACAACATCAATCTTAAGGTCATCAGCAAAAAGTTTGATTGCTTTAACAATAGAAAATGATCTTGGATCAAGATCAATATTCTTTATAAGGGAACCATCTATTTTAAGATAATCAGGATTTAACTCAACAATGTGGGAAAAGTTTGAGTAGCCTGTTCCAAAGTCATCTATTGCAATCTTACATCCCAGATCTTTTATTTTTTGAACCTGTTCCTTAAAATGATCATAATCTTCTATTTCTTCTGATTCTAAAACTTCTATAGTAACCCTTTCTGCTTTGCTTCCATCAAAAAGGGCAGAGAGAAGATATATAATATCTTCGTTATATATGTCCATTGCTGAAAGATTTATGCTGATCTGTATATCTTTGTATACATCCAGTATTTTTGCATTGTACTCTATTATTTTCTTCGTTAAATCAACATTTACGTAAGTTCTTTTTATCGCATCAAGAAACTGTCCAGGGTACAGGAGTTTTTTATCAGGGGTTAGTATCCTTACAAGGGATTCATACTTAGTAATTCTTCCTGTTATTAAATCAACAATAGGCTGGTAGTGACATATTACCCTATCTTCCTCTATCGCTTCTTTGACAATATTTATATTTTTACTTTCAAACTTCAGATTTGTATTATAAACCTCAATTCTGTTTCTACCCCTTTGTTTAGCTTTATAAAGGGCCATATCTGCATGTTTTATAGCTTCTTCTACACTTTTTTCATATTCATAAAGGTTTATACCGATGGATATTGTTACTTTAAGCTTTATATTTTCTACAGATATATACCTTTTTGTTACTGCATTTTTTATTGTCCTTGCAAACTGAACCATATCGTATTTGTAAGTAGGACTGTCAGGGTTTGACTTTTTAAAAAGTATAAATTCCTCACCTCCGTATCTTATAAGAATATCCTCTTCATGGAGGCATTCCTTTATCCTGTGGGCTATTTCCCTTAAAACTTTATCCCCTATCTCGTGTCCGTAAGTGTCGTTTATTCTTTTAAAAAAGTCTATATCTATAACAAAGACTGTGTATGTATCCATTTTTAAAAGGTCTATATGGTCGTACATAAAATGTCTGTTGTATGTACCTGTAAGGGGGTCCAGGTACATTTTTTCAAGTTCTTTCCTGTATTTCATGGACTGGTAAAAAAAGTAAGCTATAAAAGATATAACAATGGTAAATACAGCCCCAAGGATTATGTTTATTTTTCTTATAAGGGATATTATTCCGTAAAATTTTCTTATAGAAAGGTCAAGGAGAACATAACCTTTTATCTCCCCGTTTACCTTTATAGGTTCTATATATCTGATGTATGTTTTACCGTTTTTTTCTGTTTTTAAAACGGTTTTTTTGGTTGTGTTTAGTATCTTTTCCAGTGTGGATGGATCGTCATTAAATATCTCCCAGAATTTTCTTCTTTCTAATGTTTTTGAAACATCAAGTAAAAATCTTAGCTTACCATCTTTATCCTTAAAAAGGATATAAGCCCTTTTAACATCTTGATTTAAAACCAGTTCAAACTCTTTCTCAAATTTTTCTTTTACCCCGGGGATAAGAAACAAACTTGCAATATCTTTATTTTCAACCTTGGATGTTTCCAAAAGATCCTTTTTAAACTTCTCCAGTCTATCTGAGATATCAGGAAGTATGGCTTCATTGACGATGGTTTCTTCTATTGCCTGCTCCATTTTTGGAACAAATATAAATCCTACAATCAGTACTGCAAGCAGTACCAGTAGTATTACCATGTATCTTACGAAGACATTTTTATTATATTTTTGAAGCATTAAACCCCTCCGATAAGATTAATATATTTTAGAGAGATTAACCGGAGTTGTAAATAATTTTTACACATCTTTTAAAAATTCCAGATAATCGGAGGGGGTATTTATACTTTTAAACATTAAAAGTTCTGGATCATAAATTTTTAGCTGTGATTCATTTATGTACTTTACATTTATATCTTTTATCCATCTAAAAAGGGATTTTACACCTTTTTTGTATAAAACTTTTGCATTTTTTATTGCTTCCTTTTTGTAAATTGTGTTTAGTGGTTGAAATTTTCCATTTATTGTTGGAACAATTCCCTGGAAATCCCCAATATTTTCCAGAAAAAAATAAACCACATCTTCTTTTATAACAGGTGTATCACATGTAGCAATAAAAACAGTTTCGTTTTTTATAAATTCATAACAACTTACAATCCCATTTAACGGTCCAGAATAGGGGTCTATATCCTTCACTACAACAGGTTTATTTTTTATATGTTTTGCTTCCTTAAGATATAAATCCTTTTCCTTATTCCCTGAAATGATTATCTGACTGCTGAATGTATCAACCTGTTCTAATATATGTTGTAGAAAAGATTTTCCATTCCATTCCAGAAAAGCCTTATCTTTTCCCATTCTCTTACTTTGTCCCCCAGCAAGAACAACAGTGGTTATTCTTTTCATAGTTCTCCCAGTACTGCTTTTATTCTGGCGTACTCAATATAGTATATGTAAATATACTCATTTTTCTGTATTTCCTTTTCCAGACTATCAAGGAGGGGTTTAAGCAAAATAACAGCATTTTTTTCCTTTTTCCTTCTAAGTTCATATTCCCTCTGTAAATTTTCAATGGTTTTTTTAACAAGGGATAGGGCCTCTATTGATAATCTGATATTTAGATAACTTTTCTGGATTTTATATTTAATGTCATTAAAAATATACCTCAGCTTTTCTTTTGCAGCGATAATTTCAATCTGCCTGGATAATACATCCTGTTCCTGTTTAACTGTCCTCCATATTGGAAGTTTAACCCCTACCCCAAGGGATAAAGCTTCTGTGAGGCTTCCCCCTGTATCTACCCTGACAGATATAGTAAAGTCGGGATAGTAAATCATCTTTGCCAGTTTGTATATCTCTTTTGCCCTTTCTATATCCTTCTCCACACTTTTGTAAAATGGGCTCTCCTTTATTTTTTCCAGAAATATCTCAATATCTGGAATTCCTACAGGGGGTTTTAAAGAAACCTCTACAGATCTTATCTGTGTGTTGGCAAGTTGGGATAATCTGGCAAGGAGGGTTTCTTTTTGATACTTTAATTTTTTTATTTCTATCTGAAGGTTGTAAGCTGTGCTTTCTATCCTCAGCTTATCTTCCTCTGGAAAGGAATCTAGAAGCAGGCTATCAAGTTTTTTTATGTACAGCTTATATATGTCAATCTTTTTCTGGGTCAGCCATAGGGCATAGGCATTTGAATATATATCAGAAAATATGTTTTCTTTTTTGGAAATAAGCAGGAAATATTCAGAAAGATACTTTCTTTTTTCCACCTCTTTTTGAATTTCAAACTTCTTTGGATATGGAAGGTACTGTTTTATATATATTCTTCCGGCTTCAAGGGGAGATTTAAATAGTTCTTCTCCATCTAAAGATATGGAAATTGAAGGGTTAAAAAGTTTTTTTGCAACTTTAACTTTTTTCTTTAAAACAGTTAGTTCTTTCTGGATCTTTATAAGCTCGGGGTTATTTTTTTCAGCAAGATTTACAACCTCTTCCAATGAGTAGGAAAATGTTTTTGATGAAAAGAGTAAAAATAAAAACGCAAAGATATTAATTTTTACTGTTTTCTTTTTCATAACATTTCTGGCATAGGCCGTAAATTTCAAGCCTATGGGTAAATGGATGAAATTTGAAATTTTTACATATGTTGTCCTGAATTTCTTCCAGCTTTTTGTTAAAAAACTCTATTATCTCCCCACAACTTACACATATAAGGTGATCGTGGTGTTTTTCAAGACCAAGCTCATAAATAGTTTTGTTTTTGTACTTTATAACCTCATTTACAATTCCCATATCTTTTAAAATAGACAAGGTTCTGTAAACAGTGGCCCTTGATACATTCTTTTTCTTTTCTTTTAAGGTATATACAATATCCTCAACCTCAAAATGTCCCTTTGTACTTAATATCTCATTTAGTATCTCTTCCCTTTGGGGGGTATATTTAAGTTTTGCCTCTTTAAGATACTCTTTAAACTCTTTAAGTATCTTTTTTTTGCTAACTTTCATTTCTTTTTCCCTAAATCTGGTCGTTTTAACTCTATAGTATTATCACTGGATATTATACAGTATTCCCCACCTCCTAATCTTCCAACAAGTTCAAGTTTTTTTGTATCTACATAACCTTTTTCATTTAAGATCTCATCTTTTATGTGGAAATTTAAGATTTCCCCAAAAATAATCCCCATTTTTCCAATATTTAGTATTTCAAATACCTTACATTCTATGTTTATGGGACTTTCTTTTACCCGTGGAGGTTTAACAGAAAGGGATTTTTCCGGCGTTAGTCCTGCCTTTTCAAACTCATCAACTTCAAAATCAAAACCAACAGCCGATATGTTCATCTTTTCAAGGAGATCCTTTGTCACAATATTTACAACAAACTCCCCGGTTTCCTCTATATTTCTCCATGTGTCTTTCTTTTCCCCTGTCTCTTTTTTCCCAATAGATACCATAAGTAAGGGAGGGGAACTTGATACACCTGCAAAATAACTAAACGGTGCCAGATTATATATACCATTTTTACTTACTGTAGATATCCAGGCTATCGGCCTTGGAACAATACAGCTTGTCATAAGCTTGTATATATGTTTTCTATCTATTTCAGATGTTTTTATATCCATAATTTTTCCCCTTATGTTGTTTCAGATTTTCCCCTTTCGCTTCTAGGATATAAAACCTTTGCCATCCATATGGATATTTCATAAAAAACTATCAACGGCATAGCAAGAAATACCTGACTTATAACATCTGGAGGTGTCAAAAGTGCAGCCATAACAAAAGCTGCAACAACAAAGTACGGTCTAAATTTAGTTAATGTTTGTGGGGTAACAAGCCCTAACCTTGCAAGAAGTGAAAGTATAACTGGAAGTTCAAATGTTATTCCAAAGGCAAGGATTAACCTGACGACAAAAGATATATATGAACTTACAGATATCATCGCTTCAACATCTAACTGGGTATATCCAAATGTTAGTAAAAATTTTATCGCTAAAGGTAAAACTCCAAAATAAGCAAATAAAGCACCAGATATAAAAAATACCGTTGTAAAGAAGACAAAGGGTGTTACTAATTTTTTTTCTTCTTCGTACAAAGCCGGTTCTATAAACTTCCATACCTGATAAAAAACAAATGGTGAAGCAATAACAAAACCTACCAGAAAAGCTATTTTAAAGGCTGTAAAAAAGGACTCTGTTGGCGTTAGTGCAACAAGTTTTAGATCTGGAAAAACTGTATTTAAAGGTTTTTTAAAAAATTCAAAAAAGAAATCAACCTTCGTAAATACAGCTACCATTGCAACAATGATAGCTATCAAACTCCTAAAAATTCTTGTTCTAAGTTCCGCCAGATGTTCTGTTATGGGTGCTTCGTATTCTTCTGGGGTTTTGTGATCTCTTCCCATCTTTTACCTCAAGCCTCTTCTTTATTCTCTTCTACCTTTTTCTTGAAGGAGATCTTTTCCCTTTTTGGTTGGTATTCCTCTTTCTGGGATTTTTTTAACTCTTCCTCAAATTCATCTTCCCAGGTATTTTTCTTTTCTTGCTTTGAAGCTGTATGTTCAGGAATATGGGGAGGTGTATAGGGTTTTACATTATCCTCCTCTACAACAGACTTAACTTCATCCATTGTTGATTTAATTTCCCTGTAAAATCTTCCAAGGGTTTTAGCTACTTCAGGAAGCCTTTTTGGTCCAAGAACAAGTAAAGCAACAATAAATATAAGTATAAGTTCCGAAAAACCTATTCCAAACATGATTAGCTCCTTTTGAAGAGGTTTTTAAATTATATATCAAAACTGGGTTGCTATACTAAATTCAATCCTATAGCTACTTTCCCCATCTTTTTTATTAAGGTTATATGCAAAATACAGGGTAAAGGAACCTGCAGGTGTTGGGATATATATACCTGTTCCTGCTGTATTTCTAAGGTAGAAATCTTTCATATCTGAAAATGATTCAAACACGTTTCCAGTATCGTAGAAAATAAATCCGTATAAATTTACCCTTCTATAAACGGGAAAGCGGATATCCCCATTTAATAAAATAAAAGATTTTCCACCATGTCCATTTTTACCTGCCACCTCCTCATATGCAAAACCCCTGAAGTTTGCTATACCTCCAAGGAAAAACCGTTCTGAAGGAGGGATATCTTCAAGTTTTTGGACTGTATATCCCCCACTTACCTTAGGGGCGAAGGTCAAAAATTTCCAGGTATAAAAATATCTGTAAGAAGCAAGGATTTTTTGTATAGGAAAATCACCAAAATCTGCATAAATACCGTACTCAAAGTTGTATCCCTTAAATGGATTATCTTTAGGTATTCCGTGCAAATCTGTATATGTATAGAAAAATTTATACGAAAGGAAACTTGTTTCCGGGAAAAATGTCTGTTTTTCAAGGGAGTTTGTTTTGTAAGCTATTCCTATACTGTAAGTCCTGTACTTATCCTTTCTTTTACTTACCGAGAGCTGGAAACCTTTTTCAATAAGATCATATATACGGTGGATCTGTGCATTTCTGAAAATGCTGAATGATACTGTATTTCTGAAAGGAACAAATTTATTTAAAACAGACATCTGGTATGTTTGCCCAAAATCCGAAGTTTCAATATAACCGTAGAGCTCAAAACCGTAATTAAATAAATTTTTCAATGTTCCCTGAAGGGCAAGTTTAAACTTTTGATTTGTATTGTATCCAATAGACCCCTGGAAGAGACCCCTTTTATCTTCATGTAAAATATATGCCTTCTTAACGATCTTCTTTCTTTTATCTGTATCAATAAACGGATTTACAGTATCAAAAAGATAAGTTGAATAAAGATAGTCAAGCTCGTTATCAAATTCATCTTTCTTAAAATATACCTCTTTTGAAAGATTTTTTTCTATGACAGAAGGTAAAAGATGGTATGTACCGTAAATAAATGTTTTTCCCTGTTTATATCTTTTACCTTTTTCTACTTTGATTGTTAGATACACGTATATCTCTTTATCTTCTTTAAAATAAGAATCAAGGGTAACATTTACATCTAAGTACCCCTGATTTTTAAAATACTCTTTTATCTCTTCAAGGTATAAAAGAATTTCCTCTGGTCTGTAAACAGTGGGTAAAGATAAATCAAATTTATATCCAGTATTAAATACTTTTATATCTTTAAGGATAAACCTTTTCCCCTTATAGGCATAAACTTTTAAAGACACCGTTTTAAGCTTTTTGCTTATCTCCTTTTCTGTGTAAAACGCAAATCCAAGATATCCTTTACTGTAGTATTTCATAAAATACCTGTGTAGAAGATTGTCTATTCCTTTTTGGTTATAGGGTTTGTTAACAAATGATAAAAGTTCATCCTTTAGTTCTTTAACATCTGTATCCACATCAAGCTTTTTTAATATGTATGGTTTACCTTCCTCTATAAAAAAACTCACTATAACTTTGTTTTCTTCAAAGATCTCTTTATACTCTGGGGTTATTTTTACATCCAGGTACCCTTTTGATTTATAAAACTCCAAAATTCTGTCTATACTTTTGCCTATCTGGTAGTAATTTATCCCTTCATCAAATGTTAAAAGTCTTTTTAATAGATCATCAGGAAAAGATTTATTTCCTTTGAAAGATATGAAGTATTTAAAACCAAGGCTGAAAAATATATCTACAGATATATACCTGCCTTTTATTTTTCTCAAAGTGTAAAATGTAGCAAAATTATCGTAATATCCTTTTTTCCTTAAATATTTTGAAACTGTTTCCAGCTGTCTTTGAAGTTTTATAAAGCTAAAATCATCCCCCTTTTTAAAACCTAATTTTTTTAAAATTTTCTTCTTTAAAGCCTCTGGAATGGGATTATCTGAAAGGATGTTAATTTCACCAATTTTTGCCTTATCGCCTTCTTCTATAAATATTTTAAGTATACTGTCTCCATTTTTCTCTATGTAGGTTTCTATTTTTATATCTGCAAATGGATAACCTCTATCCCAGTAGAACTGCTTTAGTCTTGTTGTTATCTGTTTTAGGCTTTTTTTACTAAAGGTATGACCTTCAATAAGCCCTGAAATAGCAAGGATTTCCCTTTTCCAGAAAGATTTATTGCCGTATACATATATCTTTCTAGCGGTTGGTTTTTTAATCAAAAAAAGTTTTCCATTTTTGTACCTGATATCTTCAAAATCCTCTGTTTTTTCAAGGACAGAAATGATGTAATTTACATCTTTAGTTTTTTCGTATATTTCCTGGATATTATTCTTGGGAAGGGGATAATTTGAGATAATCCTTATTTCTTTTCCATAAACAAGGGAAAAAAGAAGCAAAAATATCAAAATCCTAATACCTGTTAACATTCTTCTCCTTTACCCCTTTAAAATCCTTCAATAGATAAATGTATATCCTGTAAACAACTTCTCCCCTGTAAACCACTGGAAATTCTACCTTTTTTATAAAATGGTTAAATGCTTCTCTAACTTCTTTAGGAAGCTGTCTGTGATACGAAACAAAAATTCCATAAATACTTTTTCCTTTATGGACATTTATACTTTCCCATAAATCAAACTGGTTTTTTCTTCTACCTAAATTTATACAGTATGTTCTTGGATGTCCTTTTACGTAGAAGGCAAGTTCAGATGCTATGTGATACGTATCACTAAAGAGAATATAGGGTTTGTCTAAGGAGGAAATAATACCGGAAACCTCCTTACCTAAACCTTTCCAGCCTACCAATCTTTTTGTTGGATCCTTTTTTGGGGGAAGGACCCAGCCTAAGCCAACTTTATCAAGGATAGGGGTATAAAATAAAACAGCTATTGATACAGCAGAAGCTAAAAACAAAAATACAAACTGCTTAAACCATCTTCTGGTAAAAATGTAAAAAACTGTCAAACTATAAAGGGAAATATAAGCAAATGCAGGCCAGTTGGCTTCAACCCTTTTTTTTAAGGAAACATATAAAAAGAACAAGAAAACAAAGACAGGAAATATCCACTGGAAGAATATCTCCTCTTTTTTCCTTTCCTTAAAACCCCTGTAAAGGGCATAAACAAAAAGAGGAAGGAAAAATACAGAATTTATACCTATCTGTCCAGCTATGTAATCTCCAACATACTGAATAGATTTTGAAAGGGATATTTCCTTTACATTAGCCCCTTCAAGGGAGGATACATGTTTGAATGAAACAAAATCATGCTGAATATTCCAGATAATAACAGGAAGAGTAAATATAGATGCAATCCCTACAGATATGTAAAACCATTTATTCCTTAAGATATCCCTTTTAAAGAAGTATAAAAATAAAATAACAGGAGGCAGGATAAACACCATAGAATATTTAGATAAAAATCCTAAACCTGCAGATATCCCTGTTAATGTCCATAAAACAGGTTTGTTTTCATTAATACTTTTCCAGAGAAGATACAGGGTCAAAATCCAGAAAAATGCAAGGGGTGTATCTGTAAGAAAAAGTACAGATGCTATCTCATAAGCTGGAACCGCTGCTATAAAAATAGAAACGAGAAATGCTAAAACCTCTAAATCCTTCTTTTTCTTAAAGTACCCTTTAAAAATTTCATATGTAAAAAAGTATGAGAGTATCCCTATCAAAAATCCCAAAACAATAGCGTTAATTCTAACTCCTATCTCTGTATCCCCAAGTATAGAGGTTGAAAAGGCATTCATATAGGCAATTAAAGGGGGTTTTGAATAGTAAGACAGATCTAGATACTTAGACCACAGCCAGTACTGGGCTTCCTCAGTGGAAAGGTCTATATGTCCTGACAAAACATATAAAATCCTTATATCAAGTAGTAAAAAATGAAAAATAAGAACCCTTTTAAGCATAAAAAGATTATACCAGTGTTAGACAGGATGCTTATATTATAATAGCTTTACCTTTTATAAGGAGGCATGGTTTTGAAAAAAAGCATTATAGTTCTTCTATCTGGAGGAATGGATAGTGCCACATTGCTGTGGCTTGCAAAAAAAGAGTTTGAAAATATCTATGCTGTATCTTTTGATTACAGTCAAAAGCATAGAATTGAGCTTGATTTTGCAAAAAAGCTTGCAGAAAAGGCAAATGTGAAGGAACATTTTATAGTTGAAATTCCCCATTTAAAAGGTATAAAAGGTTCAGCTTTAACAGATAAAAATGTGGATATTCCTTCTGAAACATACCCTGAGGAGCCACCTATAACAACTGTTCCTATGAGAAATCTAAACTTCCTTGCTATAGCTGCTTCCTTTGCTGATATCTACGAAATAGAGAATATAGGTATCGGAGTTCATTCAGTTGACAGTCCATACCCAGACTGCAGGGCTGAGTTTATTTCTTCTGCAGAAGCAGCTATTAATGCAAGTTCTGTTATGGTTGCCAAAAAGAAAAACAGGATATACATATATTCCCCCTTTTTAGGACTAACAAAAAAAGATGTTTTAAAAATAGGGCTGGATTTGGGTGTTCCGTATGAGCTTACCTATTCCTGTTATAAAGGAACAATTCCCCCTTGCGGTGAATGTGCAACCTGCATACAAAGAAAAGAGGCCTTTGAAGCCCTTGGTCTTAAAGACCCGTGGTTAAAAGATATTGACACCTGAAAAACATGTATATATAATATCTATCTGTTTTTTGGATGAGCCGCTAGCTCAGTCGGTAGAGCACCGGTCTTTTAAACCGGTGGTCCTGGGTTCGACCCCCAGGCGGCTCACCATTTATGTTAAAATATTTTTTATGCCCCCGTCGTCTAGCCAGGCCTAGGACACCGGCCTTTCACGCCGGCGACACGGGTTCGAATCCCGTCGGGGGCACTTTACAAAATACAAAACCTGTATAAAATATTTTATAGATATGCGAGAGTAGCTCAGTTGGTGGAGCACCTCCTTGCCAAGGAGGGGGTCGCGGGTTCGAGTCCCGTCTCTCGCTCCATTTATATTTCCAGTACCATTATATAAGCATCATCTCCGTTTCTGTAGTATTTCTTCCTTTTGTATAAAATCTTAAAGCCAGATTTTTTATACAGACTGACAGCTTGTTCATTTTTTACCGATACTTCAAGGAATATATTTCTTGCTCCTTTTTCTTTGGACTTTTTGATAAAGTGATTTAGAAGTTTCTTTCCAAAGCCTTTTCCCTGAAAACTTTTATCAACAGCTATCATCAAAATATTTCCTTCCTCAAAAATAATCTCCCCAAATAAAAATCCTACTACTTTACCATTTATATCAAGAACTATCTTGTGGGAAAAGATATTTTCAAGGAGTATTTCCTCTACAGACCACGGTCTAAAAAATGTTTCTTCTATGATTTTGTAAACATCTTTTAGATCTTTTTTTTCAAAAGGTCTTATTAAAATTTCTCCACAATCTCCAGCAGAACTTCCTTTTTCTTTTTCCAAGACAGTTTCCTTTCTAAAAGAATTTTTACACTATCAAAATTTTTTGGGGTTCTAAACGTTATAGAGATCTCCTTTTTATAAGGAATGGCTTTTTTAGGGAAAAACATTTCTTTTTGTCTATTTATATCTATCCCGTCTTTAATAAAGATAACCGTAAGGTAAACTTTTGGTTTTCCATTATCAGCTGTTGGCAGATTGTGGGGTATCCCTAAATTTTTTATTTTTACCAGTAGCTTCCTTTTTACCTTCTTTACTTCAAGTAATATATCCTTTTTGTCTGCTTTTCCTGTAGGGAATGAATGATTGTGGACATCCTTGGGGAAATGTAGATACTGGAAAGGAAACTTCTGGATAAGGCTTCCTTTTTTTGACGGCATGTGACAGTCCTGACACTGCTTTTTTACATTTGATTTTTTCCATTGGGAATAGGTTTTTTGATGACAGCCTGAACATATTTTGGATTTTCTGTAGTCTGGGTTTTCTGTAGAAGGGTGAGGTGGGGAAAACACACTGTAAGGGCCGTGGATTGAATTTGTGCTTTCTTTAAAATGGCAGGAAACGCAGTTAACCCCTTCCTCTTTTAGCTTTTTTCTAAAAACAGGTTTTTCCTCTATTTTTATCTCATAAGGAATGTGGCAGGAGAAACATTTTGTTTTTTGATAATGGTTTGTTGATTTTTTATATCCTTCACTTACCCACGCAAGGGCGTGCCGTGAGTTTTTCCACTGGTTGTATATTTCTTTATGGCAGTCAGCGCATCTTTTAGAAGGAGGTCTTTCAAGGAGATCTTTTTCCTGAAAGACCTTAAAAATATCTTCACAGCTGAGGAAAAAAACAGATATAAAGATCAGGCTAATTATCCTTTTCATCTTTAAAATCTATCTTACAGCTTTCTCCCTGGAAGCTATCTATAAGATGTCCAAATCTGTTTTTCTTTGTTTCCAGATAGTTTTGATTATAAGGATTTGGTTCAATGATGATAGGAACTCTTTCTACAACCTCAAGACCAAATCCCTCAAGGGCAACAATTTTTCTTGGGTTGTTAGTCATAAGCTTCATCTTCCTTACACCAATATCAAGAAGTATCTGGGCTCCTGTTCCAAAATCCCTTAAGTCTGCATTAAATCCTAACTTATGGTTTGCATCTACTGTATCATATCCTTCTTCTTGAAGTCTGTAAGCTTTAAGTTTATTAATAAGACCAATTCCCCTACCTTCATGTCCCCTCATATAAACAAGAACCCCTTTACCTTCTTTTGCTATCATTTTCATAGCAGAGTGGAGCTGGGACTGGCAGTCGCATCTTAAGGAGCCGAATATATCTCCGGTAAGGCACTCTGAATGAACCCTTACAAGGACAGGTTCATCAGGATTTATATCCCCCATGACAAGGGCAACATGTTCAGAACCATCAAGCTTATTTCTGTATCCGTATATTTTGAATGTCCCGTATTTTGTAGGTAAATGGGCTTCTGCTTCCCTTTCCACAAGTTTTTCCTTTCTAAGTCTGTATTGAACAAGGTCAGCGATAGTGATAATTTTCAGGTTGTGTTTCTTTGCAAACTCCATAAGATCCGGAAGTCTGGCCATTGTTCCGTCTTCTTTCATTATTTCACATATAACCCCTGCTGGATATAGCCCTGCAAGTTTTGCCAGGTCTACAGATGCTTCTGTATGTCCTGTTCTTTCAAGTACCCCTCCAGGTTTTGCCATAAGTGGAAATACATGTCCTGGTCTTACAAAATCTGATGGTTTAGCCTCCGGACTTACAGCAAGTTTAATAGTTACAGCCCTGTCAAATGCAGAAATACCTGTAGTTGTCCCATGTTTAGGATGTGCATCTATAGATAGACAAAAGGCGGTTCCCTTTGGGTCTGTGTTGTTTGTTGTCATCAAAGGTATATCAAGTTCTCTGCATCTTTCTGGAAGCATAGAGAGGCATATAAGCCCCCTTCCTTCCTTAGCCATGAAATTTATCGCTTCAGGGGTGACCTTCTCTGCTGCCATTACAAGATCCCCTTCATTTTCTCTATCTGGATCGTCTACCACAATAACCATTTTTCCTTCCTGGATGTCTTTTATTGCCTCTGGAATTGTGTTGAATTTAAATCCCATCTGGACCTCCTGCAAAACTGAGGAATAACCTGGTAATAATATAAGACAATATTAGTTAAGTTCTAACAGTTTGTCTATCTCTTCTTCAGCCTTCCTTTCATATTCGTCTATAGGCTGGAACATGTCAGGGGCTTTATTCTGAACAGATTTTTCCCTATCTATAACAGGCTGTCTCTGGATATTCTTTACTTTTTCTTCTTCTTTTGGTTTTTCCTCTTTTGATCTGACATCCTGTCCTGTTGAAAATCCTGTAAGAAGATAACGCTGTATACTACGGGCTATATCTGGAAAATGCTCAATGTATAGATATATTAAAGAACCTATTAAAATTATTCCCAGTACTGTTTTTACCTTTTCCATGGCTTTATGCTCATTTTATTATTATAATGTTCGGCAATTTTCCTTAAAAATCACAATTAAGTTTAATAGTTTTTTATAACTATTTAAAGGTTAAAAGGTAATGAAAAAGGTTATTGTAAAAAAACAGGCTGAGGAAAAAATACGTTACTTTTTCCCATGGATTTACAGGAATGAAATAAAAAAAATTCCTGATGTACAACCTGGGGAGATTGTTCTTATATATGGAACTGATGGATCTTTTCTTGGAACAGGATACATAAATCCAGGAAGTGTTATCACAGTAAGGATTTTATCCTTTTTTAAAAAAGAGGATATTAGCAAGGAGTTCTTCAGGAAAAGGATATACCAGAGCATAAAGAAAAGAGAATCTTTAAAAAGCTTTACAAATGCCTACAGACTTATCCACTCTGAAGGGGATTTTTTACCAGGTCTTATTGTTGACTACTACGGTGGTTTTCTCTCTATGCAGATAAATACAGCAGGTATGGAAAGGTATAGAAATGAAATTTTAGAGGTTCTTATAGAGCTGTTAAACCCCTCTGGTATTTATGAGAAATCAGATGTTAAATCAAGGGAAAAAGAAGGACTTACCACCAGAGAGGGGGTCTTATATGGAAATATTCCTGAGGTTATAACGATAGAGGAAAATGATGTTTTTTTCTACGTAAATCTTAAAGAGAGCCAGAAGACAGGTTTTTATCTTGACCAGAGAAAAAACAGACAGGTTGTTTCCAGCTACGTCCAGAAAGATTTCAAAGTGCTTGATCTTTTTTCAAATACAGGAGGTTTTGGGATATATGCTTTTAAAAAAGGGGCATCCTTTGTAAAGTTTGTTGATGTATCCCCTAAAGCTGTGAAACAGCTTGAGGAAAACTGTATTTTAAATAACCTGACAAATTATCAGATCATACAGGAGGATGTTTTTGATTTTTTAAAACAAGAGCAGAGAAATAAAAATACATATAACCTCATTGTTCTTGATCCTCCACCCTTTGCAAAAACGAGAAGGGAAAAAGAAGGAGCCTTAAGGGGTTTTAAATACCTGATTTTAAACAGCTTAAAAATCCTTGACGAAGGGGGATACCTTGCTGTTTTTTCTTGTTCCCATCATGTAGATATGGAAGATCTAAAAAATATCTCCCTTGGGGCATCAAAGGATACAAAAATACCTGTTGAAGTGGTGGAACATCTTTATCAGGATGTAGATCACCCTTATATCCTTAACGTCCCTGCATCTTTATATTTAAAGGGCATTTTATTAAGGAAAATTAGCTTTTAGAAAGGTAATCTATGGCTTTTTGTATTCTGTTAAATGGTTCCATTATATTGAAGTTCTTATAGATCTCCTGTAGCTTCCTTGATATAGGAATAAGGAGTTTACTATCCTCTGGCGTTATTGTTATTGTAAGTGGCTGGAATTTGTCCGCAAGATTTATAACCTTGTGGGAATACCTATCCATAGCTTTAAATGGATCATGTTTTTGTATATACAAAATAGGTTTTCCTATTTCTTCCCTCAGGGAGAGGATAGACTTTTCTTTTGTTAAAAGAACATCAAAATCCTCCTGTAGAGAGTTTACAAGTTCTACAGTAAATCTCTCCTTATAAAGAATACTTTCTAAAGATTCACCATACAGGATTTTTTGAAGTTCATCTATCTTAACGTTTGTTGTAACTCTAAATTCAAGGGGTTTTGTGGTTTCATCTGTTACAAGAATGCCAGCCCTGTAGCCTTTGGATGTTTCAAGAAAATCAACATAGGCAAGGTTCATAAAATCTCCCTGCAGGTTTTAGATATCTTTTCGGATTAACTTTAGATTTTAATAAAACACTCTCCCCCTGGGGAAGGGGTTATAATGGTTTTAAAAATTTATAGTATGCAGTGTATAACTTAAACGTAAATGTATCGTGAGGATATTATGAAAAAGTTTATAGTATGTATAACCGGTGCAAGCGGAGTTATTTACGGTATAAGGCTTGTAGAAGAGTTATCAAAGGATCACAAAGTGTATCTGGTTGTTTCAAATAATGGTTATGTTGTTATGG
>CAZHWB010000010.1:0-12224 GCA_964536105.1 uncultured Aquificales bacterium
AGATCAAATAATACTTATAAAAGCTAACAAGAATAAAGGATTTGCAGCAGGAAATAACATAGCTATAAAATACGCTCTAAAAAGAGATGATTTTGAGTATATCTGGATACTTAATCCAGACACTATTGTTGATAAAAACTCACTAAAGGAACTTATTAGATGCTCAAAAGAGGATGAATCTATAGGGTTGGTTGGTTCTAAGCTTATGGAATACTATTCCCCAAATGAAATTCAGTCTTTAGGAGGATTATACAACCCTTTGATTGCCAGTATAAAATTTCCTACCTCAGGAAAAGAAATAAATAACACAGATAAAAATATGTACATATATTATCCTCAGGGAGCGTCAATGCTTGTTAAGAAAGATTTTATAAAAAATGTAGGATTAATGTGTGAAGAATATTTTATTTATTTTGAGGAAATTGATTGGGTTATCAGAGGTAATCAAAAAAATTGGAAGACTTCATATTGTGAATCTTCTGTTGTTTATCATAAGGAAGGAGCATCAATAGGAAGCGATAAAATTTCAACAAAGAGGAGTGATCTTTCGGAGTTTTTTTTCCATAAAAATAGGATTTTATTTACCAAGAAATTTTTCAAAAAGTTTTTACCTTTTGTGTACTTGTCTTTTTTAGGTGTTATATTCAATAGAATAAAAAGGAAAGACTTTAAAAAAATCAAAATTATTTTGAAAGCAATTTTTACAAAATAAATTCCCTACACGCCGTTAAAAAATTCTGAACCATAATCTTCCGATGAAGAAATCCCTTTCATCTTCAGTTCAAGATCAGATGGATTAGAAGCATATGCGAGTGCATCTTCTCCTGAAATGTATCCTTTATTGTAAAGCTCTAATATAGATTGATCAAATGTTTGCATACCGTACTGTTCTTTACCTTTCTCCATAAGATTGTTAATTTCATTGAATTTTTCAGGATCAGCGATAGCTTCTTTAATGGCTCCTTCATTTATTAATATTTCTACAGCTGGAACTACACCTTCTCCATTCTTTCTTGGCATAAGTCTTAGGGAAACAATGGCATATAATGTAGCTGAAAGTAAGAGGCGTATATGATTTTGGCTTTCGAGGGGGAAAACATCTATAATTCTTGTTATGGTTTCCTTTGCATCCTGTGTATGTAAAGTAGAAAAAACAAGATGCCCTGTTTCAGCAGCCCTTAAAGCAGTCTCTATTGTTTCAACATCCCTCATTTCTCCAACCATAATAACATCCGGATCTTCCCTTAAAGCTGCCCTCAGGGCTGAAGCAAAACTTAAAGTATCTGTTCCTATTTCCCTTTGTACAATGTAAGATTTTTTATCTTTAAAAACAAACTCTATAGGATCCTCTATCGTTACAATAACGTTATTTTTATTTTCATTCCTGTACTCTAACATAGCGGCAAGTGTTGTTGATTTTCCTGATCCTGTAGGCCCTGTTATAAGCACAAGTCCCCTATTAGCAAGTGATATATCCTTTAGCTTTTCCGGGAGCATTAGTTCTTCTAACGTTGGGATATAGGTCTTTAAAACCCTAAAAGCAAATGCATAGGTTCCCCTTTGTTTATAAACATTTACCCTGAATCTGCTTACTCCTGCTATGGAATAAGAAAGGTCTACTTCCCCGTTTTGGAGAAGTTCAGACCTTTTTGTTTTTGTTGTTACAACTCTATCTAGAAAATCAAGAACAATTTCCTCTGTCAGTCTTCCGAAATAACCTAAAGGAACCAGCTTTTTATTTACCCTTAAAACAGGGGGAAGACCTACTTTCAAATGTATATCTGATGCTCCTTTGTTCACTGCCTCAACGAGAATATCGTTAAGCTTCATTCTCTAAAAGTTTCTCCCTGATTTGTTTTTCTATTTCATCGGCAATTTCAGGATTTTGTTTTAGAAACTCCCTTGCTTTTTCTCTGCCTTGCCCAATTTTCTGGTCTTTGTAAGAATACCATGCACCACTTTTTCTGATAATTCCCAGTTCTTCCCCAAGATCAAGTAACTCTCCTTCTTTTGATATTCCTTCACCGTAAATAACATCAAACTCAGCTTCTTTAAAGGGAGGTGCAAGTTTATTTTTTACAACTTTGACCTTTACTCTACTTCCAACTTTTTCTCCGCTATCTTTTATATCCTTTTTTCTAACTTCTAATCTCATATCTGCAAAAAATTTAATTGCCCTTCCACCTGTTGTTGTTTTAGGGTTGCCAAACATAACTCCAACTTTTTCCCTTATCTGGTTTATAAGAATAAGAGCTGTGTTTGATTTGTTCACGGCTCCTTTTAGAACTCTCATTGCCTTAGACATTAGTCTTGCATGTAGTCCTACGTTAGAATCTTCTATATCTCCTTCTAACTCTGCTTTTGGGACAAGTGCTGCAACAGAGTCTATAACCACAACATCAACAACACCGCTTCTTATTAATGTCTCAGCTATTTCTAAAGCCTGTTCTCCGTAATCCGGCTGGGAGATAATAAGATCTTCTAAATTTACCCCTATAGCTTTTGCATACTTTGGATCAAAGGCATGTTCCGCATCTATAAATACGGCTTTTCCGCCCTTCTTTTGAGCTTCGGCAATAACATGGAGGGTTAAGGTAGTCTTCCCTGAGGATTCAGGTCCATATATTTCTGTAACTCTACCCCTTGGTATTCCTCCTATTCCTGTTGCTATATCAAGGGACAAAGAACCGGAAGGAATAGCCTCAACAGTCTTGATAGCTTCAGAAGAAAAGGTCATTACAGACCCTTTCCCAAATCTCTTTTCTATCTGGGCAAGGGCGCTTTCTAAAGCTTTCTTTTTAGCTTCAATTTCCTTAGGATCAAGAATTTCTTCCATATATTAAAATCCTCCTGTATGTTTTAATCCTTATCTACAACCCTTGGGACAACGAAGAAACCATTTTCCTTCTCAGGAGCATTTGCTAAAGCTTCTTCCTGAGAAAGACCCTTTTCAGGAATATCTTCCCTTAAAGGGGCATCTTTATCTATTAATTCATAGAAAGGTAATATATTTTCAGTTTCCAATTCTTCAAGTTTTTCAATAAATTCCAATATTTTAGGAAGCTGATTGGAAAATATTTCTACTTCCTCCTGGTTTAGTTCTAATTTTGCCAATTTTGCAATTTTTACAACGCTTTCTTTATCCAGCATGTTCATCTCCTTTAAAAGTATCTTTTTAACTTTTCTCTATCTAAAATTTTATAACCGCTTTTGTCTTTTGCTAATACCTGATTTTCCCTGAATTTTTTCAGTACCCTTGATAAAGTTTCTGGGGTTATGTTTAAAACTGAGGCTATTTTGTTGTGTTTAAGAGTCATAAACAAATCTTCATGTTCGTATATAAATTTTGCGACTCTTGATACAGCATCCATCATTAAGTTTTGCACTATTACATTATCTAATACTTTTATTTTGTGTAGAAGGGATTTTAAAATCTCGTAAGACAGATTTGGATTTTTCAAAAGTTCCTTTTCAAACATATCAAAATTTATTGCTACTACTTTTCCTTTTGTTTCAAATTCAGCAGTTGCCGGGTAATTCATCTTTTCAAAATTTGCCAGCTCGGCAATGAGGGACACAGGGTAAAAATGGTGTAAAGTAATTTCATGCCCTTTAAAGTCTGTCTTATAAACCCTTACAATACCTTCGGTGAGAATAAAGAGATTTTCAGGTTCTTCCCCCTCGTAAAAAAGAACATCTCCTTTATCAAACTCCTTTTCAAAAGAAAAGTTTTCTAGAGTTTTTAGATTTTCTTCTGAGAGATCCTTAAAAAGATAAATATCTTTTAAATTCATTATCTAACCTCGCCGGTTTAAGTTTAATTTTGGAAAATTTAATTTAAATGTTTCGTTGACAAAAATCAATGAATAGGAATTTTCCAACGAACATTTTTATATACGAATATGATTAAAATCATGGTTGTGTGATGGACAAAGCAGCAGCAAAAGGCAGAGCTAAAAGGTGTTTCTTTAAAAGATCATCCAAATCTCCGATATCAATCTTTGTATCCCATAAAAAACCGCCAGCTGGGTTAAGGCGGAATAGAAATATCCCAGCCCTGTTAGGCTCTTAAAAAATAGGGTCTACAGGTGAGGAGTAGAAGTATGGAGGTAAAAGAAAAGGAAAAACACACAACGGGTTTTGAAATGACCCGTAGGGACTTTTTGAAAACCGCTGCAGCTGTAGCAGCGGCAAGTGCCGTAGGTATGGAAGTTCCTGAGGAAGCTCTTGCAGCAGCAACTGGCGCAGAAAGTGGATGGCGCTGGGATAAGGCAGTATGCCGTTTCTGTGGAACCGGTTGCGGTATTATGATTGCGGTTAAAGATGACCGTATTGTTGCTGTAAAAGGAGATCCTAAAGCTCCTGTTAACAGAGGTCTTAACTGTATTAAAGGTTACTTCACAGCGAAAATAATGTACGGTGCAGACCGTCTAACTAAGCCTCTGTTAAGAATGAATGACAAAGGAGAGTTTGATAAACACGGTAAATTCAGACCTGTAAGCTGGCAAAAAGCTTACGAAGTAATGGCTGAGCAGTTTAAAAAAGCTTATAACGAACTTGGACCAGAAGGGGTTGCTATATTTGGTTCCGGTCAGTACACAATTATGGAAGGTTATGCAGCTGCTAAGCTTATGAAAGCTGGTTTCAGATCAAACAACATAGACCCTAACGCAAGACACTGTATGGCATCTGCAGTTGCTGCGTTTATTCAAACTTATGGAATTGACGAACCTCCAGGCTGTTATGATGACATTGAGCTTACAGATACGATTTTCGTCTGGGGCTCAAATATGGCAGAAATGCACCCTATCCTGTGGGCCAGGGTAACAGACAGAAAACTATCAGACCCAGATAGAGTTAAAGTTGTAGTTCTTTCTACATTTAGACACAGAACAATGGATCTTGCTGATATTGACATTGTATTCAGACCTCAAACGGATCTGGCTATTGCCAACTACATCGCAAGGGAAATTGTTTATAACCATCCAGAAGCAATAGATTGGGACTTCGTTAATAAATACTGTGTATTCACAACAGGATATATAGATATTGGTTACGGAATGAGAACCCCTGATCACCCAAGCTTTACTGACAAAGAGAGGGAAACTGTTAGAAAACAAGTAGCCAAGAAGGTATCACCTTTAGAAGCCCAGGCTTTAAGCATATACGGATACAAAGAAGGTGATACTATTGAAATGAAACATGCAAAACAGGCTGGTAAACACTGGATTATATCTTTTGAAGACTTCAAAAAAGCTTTAGCACCATATACCCTTGATTATGTAGCAAGAATTGCGAAAGGTGATCCTGATGAGCCATTAGAGCAGTTTAAAGAAAAGCTCAAAAAAATGGCTGAGCTTTACATAGATAAAAACAGAAAAGCTGTAACATTCTGGACAATGGGATTCAACCAGCACACAAGAGGTACATGGGTTAACGAACAGGCTTATATGCTTCACCACCTCCTTGGAAAACAGGCACAACCAGGTAATGGAGCATTCTCAATAACAGGACAGCCATCAGCTTGTGGAACAGCAAGGGAAGTTGGAACATTTGCCCACAGATTACCTGCTGACATGGTTGTATTCAATCCAAAACACAGAAAGATTTCAGAAAAAATATGGAATGTACCACATGGAACAATTAATCCGAAGGTAGGTTCCCATATCGTTAAGATAATGAGGGACCTTGAAGATGGAAAAATCAAGTTTGCCTGGGTACAGGTATGTAACCCATGGCAGGATACAGCTAACGCTAACCACTGGATTAAAGCTGCAAGAAAGATGGATAACTTTATAGTTGTTTCTGATTCTTATCCAGGAATCTCTGCGAAAGTTGCAGACCTTATCCTGCCGGCAGCTATGATTTATGAAAAGTGGGGAGCTTACGGAAACGCTGAAAGAAGAACACAGCACTGGAGACAGCAGGTTACACCTCCAGGGGAAGCAATGCCAGATATTTACCATATTGTTGAATTCTCTAAATTCTTCAAGCTAAAAGAAGTATGGAAAGAATGGAAACTCTCAGATGGAACAGTTCTTCCAAACGTGTTAGACAAAGCTAAAGAAATGGGATACAGCCCAGATGATACATTATTTGACGTTTTATTCTCCGAAAAAGCATTCAAGCGCTCAATTCCAGATGTTGACTTAAGCTATCCACAACCAGTAGCTAAAAACCCTAACACAGGAGAAATTCATCCAAATACACTTGCTGTTGGAGATAAGAGAAAGGTTATTGGTGTAGATGGAAAAGAATGGAAAGGTTATGGTTTCTTCATAGAAAAAGCCCTCTGGGAAGAATACAGATTATTTGGAATGGGTCACGGACACGACCTTGCAGACTTTGATACATACCACAGAGTAAGGGGTCTTAGATGGCCAGTTGTTGATGGAAAAGAAACCCCATGGAGATTTAATGCAGATTACGATCCATACGCAAGAAAAGAAATTGAAGCTGGAAGGGCTCCAAAAGATGGTAAGTTCGCATTCTATGGACCAGCCCTTAAAAAGCTTCCAAGGGGAGATCTATTTGGACCAAAATCTAAAGAAAAAGTAGATCTTACAAATAAAACCAAGATATTCTTCAGACCTTACATGGATCCACCAGAGCCTCCTGATAATGAGTATCCATTCTGGCTTGCTACAGGAAGGGTTCTTGAGCACTGGCACTCCGGAACAATGACAATGAGAGTTCCAGAGCTCTACAGAGCTGTTCCTGAAGCGCTGTGTTATATGCATCCAAAAGATGCCGAAAAACTTGGAGTTAAAGATAACGATCTAGTCTGGATTGAATCAAGACGTGGAAAAGTTAAAGCACGTGTTAAAACAAGAGGAAGAAACAGACCACCTAGGGGACTTGTATTTGTTCCATGGTTTGATGAAAGGGTTTATATCAACAAAGTTACCCTTGATGCTACATGTCCAATCTCCAAACAAACAGACTACAAGAAGTGTGCTGTTAAGATCTATAAAGCATAAAGGTGAGATGTTATGGCTGATAAGGGACCTGTGGACAAAGATAGAAGAAAGTTTTTCATCAGAACACTCCAGGGGCTGGGACTTGCAGCCCTTGGAGGAACTGTATGGGGTGGACATGTAGCTGAAGCTAAATATGATGAAGTTGTTTTAAGACCCCCTGGGGCAGTTCCTGAAGAGGAGTTCATAAAGAAATGTATAAAGTGTGGACTTTGCGTTGAAGCCTGTAAGAATAGGGAAAACAACCCGGATGAAACAAAACAAACAGCCACTTTAAGACTCGCAGCTCCAGGGGATCATAGACCAAGAGGAAATGGAAAATATATATATCCTAAAGAAGTACCACTGGGCACCCCATATTTTGTTCCCAGGGAAATCCCGTGTTATATGTGTGAGGATATTCCCTGTACAGTAGCCTGTCCCACAGGCGCCCTTGATACTGAACTTGTTTCTTCAGTAAAAGACGGAAAGAAGGTTCTTGATATTAATAAAGCCCGAATGGGTGTCGCCGTTGTTGATTTAGAGCACTGTATAGCCTACTGGGGACTTCAGTGTGATGCCTGCTATAGAGCATGTCCTCTTATAGATGAAGCCATAAAGCTGGAACTAAAAAGGAACCCAAGAACAGGAAAACATGCATTTTTGCTTCCTGTTGTTTATCCAGACGTATGCACCGGCTGTGGATTATGTGAACTGGCATGTGTAACAGAAAAACCAGCCATATTTGTCCTTCCAAGACATCTTGCTCTTGGAGAGGTTGGGAAACACTACATTAAAGGCTGGGAAAAGAAAGATGAAAGTAGGATAAAAGGTTCAAAGGGAATTGAAAAAACGGTCACTCCTCGCAGCGAAAAGAAACCAGAAGAATATCTTAATGTAGAGGATTTGCTCGATGAAGAATAATTGGCTTTACAAACACAGGTTTCTTATTGCAAGAAGAATTGTTCAACTTTCTATAATTGGTCTTTATATAGCCGGTAATGCATACGGCTGGAATATATTAGTTGGGAATTTAAGTTCCTCAAAGATTTTTGATGTTATTCCTATGGCAGATCCTTATGCTGTCCTTCAGATGTTTGCAGCGGGGACTCTTTTAGCAGCTGATGTTCTTATTGGAGCGGCAATAGTAGTGATTTTTTATTCACTGATTGGAGGAAGGGCTTTTTGCAGCTGGGTTTGTCCAATGAATATGGTTACTGATTTTGCTAACTGGCTAAGGGTTAAAACAGGACTCCATAAAGAGGAATGGCAGCTTAGGATATCTAGAAAAACGAGATATTGGATACTGGGTTTAAGTCTTGTTTTATCTTTTTTAGTTGCAGCTCCTGCTTTTGAGTTTGTAAGTCCTATATCTATGCTCCATAGAGGATTGGTATTTGGTATGGGATTTGGATGGCTTGCTGTTTTAGGTGTGTTTCTCTTTGACCTGTTTGTAACGAAAAACGGATGGTGCGGCCATTTATGTCCTTTAGGAGGATTTTACTCAATTATAAGCAAACCCAGTGCTATAAGGGTAAAACATGATGCAGACAAATGTACCCTCTGTATGAACTGTAAAAATGTATGTCCAGAGAAACAGGTTTTATGGATGGTAGGAAAAGAAAGTGTATTTGTTTCTTCTGGAGAATGCATTAATTGTGGAAGGTGTATAGAAGTATGCAATGATGATGCACTTAATTTTGGTTTAAGGTTTAAACCAAACAAGGAGGTAAAAAAAGATGCTTAAAGGAAAATTTTTAAAAGCACTGATGGCAATCCCCGTTACCGGGTTATCTATAGCAATAATTACAGGTTGCCAGGTTCAGGCACAAACTGGTTCTTCTGATAAAACAATTTCCTCTGAAGAACTTTCCTATAGAAATGCTCCATTAACTGTTAATGTTACTCCACCACCTGTTGAATTCCCTAAAGCTCCACCAGGACAGGCCAAAAGATTTCAAAGGGCTTATGAAAATGCTCCTCCTCTTATTCCCCATAGTGTAGAAGGATTACTTCCAATAACCAAAAACAATAACGCATGTTTGGGATGTCATGATCCTAAAGTTGCCAAATCTGTTGGAGCTACTCCGATATCCCCTACTCATTTCATAGACTTCTTCCAGTTAATCAAGGGTAAAGTTGTGAAATTAAATAAACTTGATCCTGCAAGATACAACTGTTCCCAATGCCACGTTCCTCAAGCAAACGCAAAACCTCTGGTTAAAAATACATTTAAGCCTGATTATAGGGACCCAGAAGCAATGAAGAAAACAAAATTACACAAAAATGTGATGGAAGGGGTCTATTAATGTCCAGAAAAATGGATAGGAGGGGCTTTTTAAAAGCCCTTCCTTTTCTTCCAAAAGCAACGCTAGAAGAGATAAAAGAAACAAAAGAGTATGAAAAGACAGATATTATCAGACCTCCCTATTCCAGCATTACTTCTAACTGGGAGTTATGTAGGGAATGTGATGGAAAATGTATAAAATCCTGCGAAGAAAAAATTTTATATAGATTGGAAGATGGAACCCCTTATGTGTCCTTTTCAGGAAATGGATGTACTTTTTGTAAAAAGTGTGCAGAAAGCTGTGAGTTTGAGGTTCTATCATTAGAAAATGATGAAAAAATCCTTGCTGATATTCATATTAATACTAAAAAGTGTTTTGCCTGGAACGGCACCATGTGCTTTAGCTGCAGGGAACCCTGTCTTGATAATGCTGTTGTATTTGAGGGAATATTTAAGCCCAAGATACTTTCTGATTTATGTACAGGATGTGGCTTTTGCCTGCCTGTATGCCCAACAGGAGCTATAGAAATAAAACCTGTAGAGGTTGGAGATGTTTAGTAGAATACTGATACTGTCTTTTCTAATGTTTTTCTATGTGTCTTATGGTTTTGAGGCTTTCTTAGAAAAAAAAATTAAAGCATCTGGTGCTGTTTCAGATATCGTTTACAGCAATGGAAAGATTTATGTAGCTACAGAAAGAAGTAAAGTTGATGTGATAGATTTATCAAAAAAAGAAATTATAAAAAGCTACGAATATCCGTATTTTGAAGATTTTATGGGGGAGCTACAGCCGGCAAAAGTTTTTTCAGCTGATGTTTCTCCAGACGGCAAAAAACTGATAGCTACTGTTCAGGGGATAAGAGGTAGTAGAGAGGTTTATCTTCTTGATCTGACAAAAGAAGGAAAACCTGTAAAAATTGTATCTAGAAAAGCCCATCTTCCTATTAACAAACTCAGGTTTGTTAGTAATAACAAAGTTGTTTTTGGATTAAGCGGTGATGAGGTTATTCTCTACGATATAGATCAAAAGAAGCAGTTATATAGGATTTCCGTTGGTATGTCGTTTTTTTCAGATATGGCAATAGATACAGATAAAAAACTTGTTGCAGTAGTAGATGAGAGCGGAGATACCCATATTGTTGATGTTGAGCAGGGAAAAGTTGTCAGAAACCTGGAGGAAATGAACAAAGATAAGGCTTTTAGTGTAGATATAAAAAATAGGGTTGTAATATCTGGAGGAAGGGATAAAAAAGCTTCTGTATTTGATTTAAAAACAGGGCATAGAAAAGAATTTCTTGCAGATGATTTTATGGTCTTTTCAGTAGGGTTAAGTCAGGATGGAAAGTTAGGGGCATATTTATATAACGATAAATACGATGTTGCTGTTGTTGATATATCGGCAGGTGAAAGAATTGGATTTTTAAAGGGGCATATCTCAACCCCTGGAAGGATACTTTTTGTAAGTAAAAACATAATTATCACAGGATGTGATAATGGAGAAATATACATATGGAGGATAAAAAGATGAATGTATCAAGTGTTTTAGTTACAACAAATCCGGAAAAAGTTGAAGAGGTTGTTGAGACATTAAAAGAGAGCGGTCTTTGTGAAGTTTACTTTTATGATGAAAAAGGAAGGATTATTGTAGTTATTGAGGGAGAAGACGTTAATGAAGAAACATTTAAACTCAGGGAGATACAGTATCTTCCAGGAGTTTTAAGCGCGAATATGGTTTTTGCTTATTCAGAAGAAGAATGGGAATCTGCTGCCGAATACCTGCAAAAATTAAGTAATGAGGTTCCTGAAATCCTTAATGATGAAAATGTAAGGGCTGAAGATATCGTTTATAAAGGACATATAAAAGGATATATCAGTTAGTTTCTTTTTTTTCAAAATTTTGATTTAAAGCAATGCGAATATGAAGATGGATTAATAATGTTATATTTAGAAGTGGAGAGAGGCTTAGAATGGATAAAACATTTGATATGTTTTGGGAAACGGAAGTTCCGGAAAATGAGCTGATTATATCAAGGACAGATTTAAAGGGGATTATTACATACGTTAATGAAACATTTGCAAAAATCTCAGGTTATTCTCCTGAAGAGCTTATTGGAAAACCCCACAACATTATAAGGCATCCTGATATGCCAAAATCTGTTTTTAGAGAACTCTGGGAAACCATTCAACAGGGAAAAACCTGGAAGGGATACGTGAAAAATCTAAGGAAGGATAGAGGTTATTACTGGGTTTATGCTGAAATTTCTGGGGTTTATAAAAACGGTCAGCTTGTTGAATATAAATCAATGAGAGCTCCTGTTTCAAAAGAAAAGAAAAAAGAGATGCAAAATCTCTATGACAAAATGAGAGAGGAAGAAGGAGGGCCTGTTAGAGTAGTTATGTATCTTGAAAATAAAACATATAAAAAATTAGAGGAACTTTGTAAAAAGCTAAATATGGAAGGAGAAGAAGTTATTAAAAAACTTTTAGAAGAAACAAACCTTTAACACTTTCGAGGAGGATTATCATGAGAGGTAAAGTTTTAGGCTTAGGGGCAGCGGCATTATTAACAGGTTTATTTTTAACTTCAGGTTCAACAAATACAGCATACTCCCAGGATTTACTTGGGGCTTCATTTATTGAAAATGTTAAGCCGTATCTGGAGTTTAGACCAAGGTATGAGTATGTAGATGTTGACAAAAGCAGTAATGATGAAGCAAACGCCCTTACTATCAGGACAAAAGTTGGGGTTAAGATTGGTCAGGTTCTTGGAGTTCAGGGATTATCTGCACAGCTTGAAGCTATTGATGTATCTGCGGTTATAGATGATTATGCTCCTCAAAAAAGCGGCTATGAAACTGTTTTAGATCCAGATAACACCCGCTTGACACAGGCCTTTATCGTTTATAAGTATGGAAACTACGCGTTTGTAGCAGGTAGAAAGTATGTAATTATTGATGACCACAGATTTATAGGAAATGTTA
>CAZHWB010000011.1:0-5774 GCA_964536105.1 uncultured Aquificales bacterium
ACTTTTTCTACTTTTTTAGAAAGTTTTTTATCTGCTACAACCCCTCCAGATTTCACTATAAGTTCCAGTTGGGAAATAGTTTTAGGACGTTTTATTGCAACAGGAACAAAAACAACTACCTCATCCTCTTCTAAAATTCCATCGGGTTTTATTATTTCCTCCATAATAGAGCTGAGTTTGGTATACGTTTCAAAGTCTTTAAATAAAACATCCCTTATCTTATCTAAAATTTCTAATCTAGGATTTCCATAACAGCAAACCGGGCAAATTTTACATATATCAACAACAGGAGGATTAAAGCAAATTTCAGGATGTCTTAAACAAAAATCTCTAAAGGCGTCTGATATCTCTATTTTTCTTAACAGCTCACAAAATTCAGGATGTTTTAAACAAAAGTCCAAAATATTCATAGCATCTCCCTCCGGAATTTATTTAGTTTCAAGGTTAAATGTAAAATCTTTTTACAGTAAAGAAATCTCTAAAAAGATTGGGATTTTTTGAAGCAGAAATAGGCTGAAATTTAAGAGATTTTTTGAATATGTATCGTTTTTTATAAAAATAAAAAAATAAAAGGAAACCAGTATCAGGCCTCTACTGGTTCCCTGCCGATAATCTCCTTTAGATCAAGTGTGTATGTACTTGATATGCCGTCCCTTGCAGATACACCTATTAATCTGTCTGCGTAAGATGCCATTGTATCCCTGAGTGTTACAACTATAAACTGAGCTTCTTTTGAAAGTTCCTTCATAAGCTCTGCTATTTTTCTTGCATTTGCATCATCCAGGTGGGCATCAACCTCATCAAAGTAGTAAAAAGGTGCTGGTCTGTACTGCTGGACTGCAAATAAAAATGCCAGGGCAGTTAATGTTTTTTCTCCCCCTGACATTATCTCTAATCTTTTTACATCTTTACCCCTGGGTTTTGCCTTTAGAAGAATACCTCCAGATAAAGGATCTTCTTCATTTTCTATCTCAAGATAAGCCTTTCCCCCAGGGGATAATCTTTTGAAAATCTTCCCAAGGTTTTTATTTACTTCTTGATATACTTCCATGAAGGCTTTTATCTTTTTCTCTTCAAGATTTTCTATAAGTTCTTCAATGGTTTTTTTCTCATCTATAAGGGTTTTTAGTTTGCTGTTTAGGTCTTCGTATCTTTCTTTTATCTCTTCATAATCTTCTAAAGCCTTTTGGTTTACAGCTCCTATTTTCTGCCTTTTTTCTATCAGCTGATTAAGCTCTTTTTCAAGTTCCTTTAAATTCCCTTCTACAGCCTCCCCTTGGTACTCTTCCCTGAGAAGTTGTATCTCATCTTTTATGTCCTCCACTTTCTGCTCTAATTTTCCCTTATCCTCAAGTAAGTATGTTATCTGTTTGTTTATCTCTTCCTCTTCCTTTCTCAAGAATTTAAGCTGTTCCTTTAAGTTGTTTAATGTATCAAGAAGCTGATCCCTTTCTTTTTCCTTATCTTTTAATCCCTTCCATAACTGGGATAGTTCTCTTGATAGATTTTCTATATTCTCTTTAAGCTCAAAAATTTGTTTTGTTTTTATTTTTATCTGGTCTTCAATTTTCAGTTTTTCATTTTCAATCTGGAAAATCCTGACCTTTAATGAGTTTTCAAGTCTGTCTGTAAGTTTTTCTATCTGATTTTCTATTTCTGTCTTCTTTTCTTTCAAGGAATAAACATGTTTTGTTGCTTCTTCCCATTCTTTTCTAAGCCTGTGTAATCCTTCATTCTCAAGTTTATCCAGAATATCCTTTTTTCTTTTTGCAACAGAAATTAATAATGTCTCATTTTCTTTTATATCTTTTTCAATACGTTCCAACGTATTTTCAAGTTCAAACTGCTTTTTCTTTAAGTTAACAATTTCCTCTTCAAGGATGTTTATTCTGCTTATATCTGAATTGATTTTATCTTCTATTTCCTTTTTTCTGTCTAAAACAGACTGACTTTCACTTTGAATTTTAATTATCTCTCTTTCTGTTTCCTGAAGTTTCACAGATATCTTTTTCAGTTCTTCCTCTATAAGACCTTCCTCAGATTTTAATCTCTCATCTTCTTTTTCTAACCTTTCCCTTTCCTGTTCTAAAGAACCCCTTCCTAAAAGTCCGCCTCTATTCTTCTCAGATCCACCTGTGATAGTTCCTGATTTTTCAAATATATCACCGTCTAATGTAACCATTCTAAAGGTTCCTATCCCAAGTCCCCTTGCAGCATCAAAATTTTCAACAATAACAGTTTCTCCAAAAACATAAAGGACAGCTTTTTCTACTTTTGGATTGTAGTCTACAAAATCAACAGCAAGACCTAAAACGCCATTTCTTAAAGGTGGTTTTATCGGTTTTGATACCCTTATTCTGTTAAGGGGAATAAATGTTGCTTTACCGGCTTTTTTTTCCTTTAGGATCTTTATACATTCTTCAGCTACCTTATCATCTTCAACAACAATATTCTTAAGCCTTCCTCCACCTGCTGCTTCCACAGCCTTAAGAAGATCCGGATCCTTTAATCCTATAAGATCTCCAACCTGCCCATAAACCCCTGGAATATCTTTCAGTACAGATACAACCCTGTCTTCCCTTATCTGGGAAAGCTGGGCAAGAACCTCTGCCAGTCTCTGGAAGTTTTTTTCCCTTTTTTCTCTATTTTCTTTAAGTTTTTTTTCAAGGGTTTCCTTTCTTAGTTTTAGTCTGTTTATTTCACTGTGGAGACTTCTTAATTTTCTTTCCTGATCCTTTGAAAAGGAGGATATGTTTGTCTGGGATTTTCTCAGCTTTTCTATTTCTTCCTCTAATAAGGATATCTCTTTTTTATACTCTTCTATTTTCTCAATAATTTTCTGCAGATTATGCTCTGTGGATACCTTTTCTTTTTCTAAAGATGTATGGATATCTTTAAGGGCTTTTTCCTCCTTTTCTACCTCTCCAAGATCTAATTTTGCCTTGCTTCCCCCTATTTCTATTTCTTTAAGTTTTTTATTTTTTTCCTCTAAAACCTCTTCTGCCTTAATAAGCTCACTTTCAAGCCCAGGGAGTTTTTCTTTTAGCTTCTTTATCTCCTCTTCTATTTTTAAAACTTCCTTTATCTTATCTTCCTTTTCTTTGGCAAGATCTCTTAATGTCTGCTTTAAATCCTCTATCTCTTTCTCTATTTCTCCTTTTTTGTCTGAAAAAGTTCTGATTTGCGCTGTTATTGTTCCTTCTTTTTCCTTTATAGGTAAAAGACTCTCCTGAAGTTTATTAAGCTTATCCTCTACTTCTTTTATCTGGGATATGATCTGTTTTTGAGCTTCTACTGATTTTTCTTTTTGTTCGTAAAATCCCTGTATTTTTTCCTCTACTTCCTTAAGATCTTTAAAGGCTTCTTTTAAATTTTTTTCAAGAAAATACAGTTTTACCCCTTTTATAACCTCCTTTATCTCTTCCATCTTTTCTTCCAGTTGGGATGCCAGAAGGGCATTTTCTTTTTCCTCTTCCAGCTTTTTTAAATTTGCCTTAACTTCTTTTAAAACAAGTTTTGCAGACTGTATTTTTTCCTCTGTTTCCTGAAGATCCTTTAAAGCTTTTTCTTTTTTATCTTCATACTCGGTGATACCTGCTATTTCAGAGATAAGATCTCTCCTTTCTGCAGGGGTCATTTTTACAAAACGGAATATATCACCCTGGGTAACAATGTTATACCCCTGGGGTGGTATGCCTGCGTAAGATAGAAGCTCTTCAACTTCATAATGCTTAGCAGGTCTGCCGTTTATTTTGTATGTTGATTTCCCGTTATGTTCCACCTTTCTGTATATTCTTACTTCCTCGTCATTGAGGGGAAATGCACCTTCATTCTTAAAAACAACCTCAACTTCTGCATACTGGGCTGATTTTCCCTTTGATGAAAAAATAAGGTCTGAAAGCTTTAAAGCCCTCATAGATTTTGCTGTAGCAAGTCCAAGGGCAAAAACAATAGCATCACCTATATTACTCTTTCCTGAACCATTTGGTCCTACAATCCCTATAAAACCTTCTCCAATGGGGATTGTAAGTTTTCTTGCTCCATAAGATTTAAATCCGTAGACCTCTATTCTGTCTATATACGCCTTTGACATCTTTTTAACCTTTAGATGTTTTTATTAATACTTTTCGTCCTTTATCTTATACACCCAAAGCGGTTTGATATACAAAAAATCTAATATAAATTATTCCCATAAAATTGCATTAAAAAGCCTAAAAATGAAGGGATCTTACCTGAAACTTTTAGAAACAGGAGAGCTAAAGGAAAGGGTTGAGAAGGCAAAAGATCTTCTGAAAGAATGTAAAGTATGTCCAAGGGAGTGCAATGTTGATAGACTTTCAGATAAAAAGGGCTTTTGCAAAACAGGGAAAAATGTTTATGTAGCTTCATTTTTTCCACATCATGGTGAAGAATTTCCTATAAGAGGCTTTAATGGAAGTGGAACCGTATTTTTCTCATACTGCAACCTTGGGTGTGTCTACTGCCAGAATTACGATATAAGCCATTTAGGGGAAGGGAAAGAGATTACCCCTGAACATCTTGCATCTATTATGCTTTATCTTCAGGAAGAAGGCTGTCATAACATAAACTGGGTAACCCCTTCCCACATTGTTCCTCAGCTTTTGGAAGCACTCTATATTGCATCTCAAAAGGGTTTAGAAATACCAATTGTTTACAACACTTCCTCCTACGATAGTTTAGAGAGCTTGAAGCTCCTGGAGGGTGTGGTGGATATATATCTTGCAGATTTAAAATACTTAAATGAAGAGTATGGAAGAAAGTATTCTAAGGTGAAAAATTACCCGGAGATTGCCAAAAAAGCTGTAAAAGAGATGCACAGACAGGTAGGGGATTTAAAAACAGATGAAAGGGGAATAGCATATAAGGGATTGCTTGTAAGACATCTTGTTTTACCAAACGATATATCAACAACACAGGAAGTTCTGGATTTTCTAAAATCCATTTCTCCAAATATCCACGTCAACATAATGTCCCAGTATCATCCATACTACAAAGCCTTTAACTATCCGGAGCTCAGTAGGAAAATAACAACCAGAGAGTATTTTAAAGCTCTGGACTATGCAGAAAAATTAGGTATTAAAGTACTAAAAGATTAAAATCAAGATCCAATAATAAAACTATTACTTTTTGACTAAGGTCAATGTTTATAAGGCTAATAATTTCTAACTTAAAACTAAAATGGATTTTGGAGGAGTAGTATGAAAAAATTTGTTCTTGGAATAGTGGCAACCGGGCTTTTAGCTTTACCATCCTTCGCTGAAGACGTTGAAAAACAGGTTGAAGCACTTGCAAAAGAGTACGGTTGTGCAGGATGCCACGCTGTGGATAAAGTTGTAGCAGGTCCTCCTTACAGGGTTATAGCCAAGGAATATAAAGGAAAACCTAATGCAAAAGAAACACTTGTTAAAAGTGTCCTTGGTGGTTCTATGATGAAATGGCAGGGAAAAGCTAAAAAGTATGGAATAAAGATAAAAATGGCATATATGCCTGCCCAGCACGGCGTAACAAAAGAACAGGTTGAGAAGATTATAGACCTGATTTTAAAACTTGATACATCAAAATAAGCAAGGAGGTTTAGCGATGAAAAGAAAGCTAGGGCTGAGTTTAATCTCAGCTACAGCGTTGGCTTTGCTCTCTTCAGCAGCACAAGCCCAAAGCCCAGCTGAAAAGGTTTATGTTCCCCACGGAAAGCACGACAAGTACTATGCGTTCCTATCTGGTGGTTATAACGGTCAGGTAGGTGTTTACGGACT
>CAZHWB010000012.1:0-7487 GCA_964536105.1 uncultured Aquificales bacterium
AAAATATCCTTTATTTTTTTCAATTTATGTTTCCATTTTTATATTTTCAGGTTTAATCCTTGCAAATTTTCTTTTTCCTACCTGAAGGACAAACTCCTTTGAAAGGTCAACCTCAAAATAAGGGTCTGTAAATTTGTTCCCATCTATCTTAACGGCTCCCCCTTTTATAAGCCTTCTTGCCTCAGATTTTGAAGGGGCAAAACCAAGTTTATAAACAAGTTCATAAAGAGGTATTTTCTTTTCTTCTGTTGCAATAACAACCTCAGGTTCAGGTATTTCGTCAGGGAGTTCTTTTTTTGAATGGACCTTCTCAAAATGTTCCTTTGCCCTGATGGCAGCATCTTCATCATGAAATCTTGTTACTATGTACATGGCAAGCTGTTTTTTAACTTCCATAGGGTGAAGAATGCCTTTTTCAACATCTTCTTTCATCTTCTGGATTTCCTCTACAGTCAGGTCTGTTAAAAGCTCCCAGTAGTCCCACATAAGCTCATCTGGTATTGAAATTATTTTTCCAAACATCTCTTCTGGAGGTTCTGTTATTCCTATGTAGTTCCCGTAGGATTTACTCATTTTTCTAACCCCATCAGTTCCAACAAGAAGTGGGAGAAGAACTGCTACCTGGGGTTTTTCTATGCCGTATTCTTTCTGGATATCCCTTCCTATAAGGAGGTTAAACCTCTGGTCTGAACCTCCAAGCTCAACATCTGCTTTTATAGCAACAGAGTCATAAGCCTGAAGCAGAGGATATATAAACTCATGGATTGCAATAGGTTTATTCTCTTTAAATCTTTTTTTAAAGTCGTCCCTTTCAAGCATACGGGCAACAGTATATTTAGCTGTTAATCTTATAAGATCCTCAGCCTTCATATCCCCAAGCCATTCACTGTTAAATACAACGACTGTCTTTTCAGGGTCTAAAACCTTAAAAACCTGCTCCTTATATGTTTTTGCATTTTCAAGAACCTGTTCCTTTGTCAGGGGAGGTCTTGTTTTATCCCTGCCTGAAGGGTCTCCTATCATTGCAGTGAAATCACCAATAATAAAGTAAACTGTGTGGCCAAGCTGTTGGAATGTTCTTAATTTTTGAAGTAAAACAGTATGGCCAAGGTGAAGGTCTGGTGCTGTAGGGTCAAAACCGGCTTTTACAATAAGAGGTCTTCCTTCCTTTAACTTTTCTAAAAGCTCATCTTCATTTATTATCTCAATAACACCTTTTTTTATTATCTTCAGCTGTTCCTGGGGTGAAAGTCCGTGAAAATCCTCCAATTAAATAACCTCCTATATTTTTTCTCCATCCAAATAATTATAATATGTTTATAAATTTTCCATTATCCCTTAAAATAATTAATTCTACCTGAAAGTTTTTAACAACATCACGGAGAGAGGTGTAAATGTTTACAAAAATCGGTGAATCAAAATGGATGAAAATTGTTCTTTTTATAACAACATTTGCATTTGTGGGGACAGCCCTTGTAGCCCTTATTGTATATAAAATGTCTGGAAAAATAGCTGGGGCTGTTGAGGTAAATGGAAGAGAAATCTCCATGCAGAGATACATGTATGAGATAAATCTTATACAGACTAACCTTGAAAGACAGGGGGTTGATATTGCTCCCTTAAGAAAGGCCATAAGACAGCAGGCATTAAACAACATAATAAATGAGGAACTTGTATATCAGGAAGCAGAAAAAGAAGGTCTGGTGGCGACAAAGGAGGAGGTAAAGGAAGCTATCTTAAATATTCCTGCATTTCAGGAAAATGGTGTATTCAGCAAAGATAAATATCTTGCTGTCATAAACAGTATGGGTATATCACCCCAGTTTTTTGAAGAGATTTTAAGGAAACAGCTTTCCCAGGAACATATATTTTCCTTAATAAACGGAGCTGCATACATCACAAAGGAGGAAATAAAACCTATCCTCCAAAAGGAGCTTTCTTTAATCTCTGGAAAAGCCCTTATAATCAAACCTGAAGTTTCTGTATCAGAAAAGGAGCTTAAAGAGTATTATGAAAAAAACAAAAATCTATTTGCAGGAGAAAAGGGAAAGAAGATTGTTCTTTATGAGATAAATATTGAAAAGTTAGGAAAGAAGAAAGCTGCAGAACTTGCAAAAAAGCTTTTCCTATCCTTAAAAGACAATAAACCGGTGGAAAAAACAGAAGGAATAACTAAAGTGTTTGATGATGTTCTTTATAAAAAAGAGCAGTTAAAAAATATCCCTGAAAATGTTGTAAAAGACCTTCAGACCCTCTCCCCTGATAAAAAAATATCCTTTGTAAAAACTGATAAAGCTTACTATCTTGCAAAGTTTGAAAAAGAGGTTTCAAAACCTATGCCCTTTGAAAAGGTTAAATCACAGGTTGAAGCTTATCTAAAGGAGGAGAAAGAGAAAAAAGAACTGGAAAATCTCTATAAAAAGATAAAGGGGGACCTAAAAGAAGCAACATCATTAAAAGATTTACAAAAGAAATACAAAAGAAAAATAAAAGAGATAAAAAACATGTCGTACAGGGATATCCTGAGGGATCTATCAATTCCTTCAGCATACGTAAACAGTATATTTAAAACAAAAAAGGGTGTAGTAAAAGAGCCTATAAGAAGTATAGATAGTATTGTTATCCTTGAAATAGACGAAATAACAGCTAAGAAAGAAGATGGAAAAGATGTAGAAAATCTTATTAAAAATGCATTTTACAGGGAAAAGGTAAATGATCTTATAAATGCATATATAATCAAGCTTAGACAAAATGCTGACATAAAAATAAACCCAAGACTTATGCAGTAATGGAGAAAACCCCTTATGCCTACGATTTTTTATGGCACCAGGTAGAACTGGCTTATAATGAAATTAGAAAGCCAAAATACAGGGAGCTTTTAAAAAGCTTCCTGTTTGAAAAAGATTTTAGAGAAAAGGCTGGTAAATTAAAAGATAAAAAAGGAAGAAATTACACCGGGGGACTATTGGAAGCAGTTGCATCCCAGACTTCCTTGCTTATGTGCATTTATGATAATTATCCGGAAATAGATATAGACCTTCTTTTGACAGGTGTCATTTTAAAGCTTTACTGCAGGCTGTATTCTAAAAAGGAGTGCTATCAAAGACTTAAAGACTATCAGGAGGTAATCCCCCTTTTATTCAGAAAAAGCAGAAAAAAACCATCTGTTGAGTTGACTATTTACGATAGTATTGAAAAATTAGATAATAAAATCGTTATAAAACTACAACAAAAAAGGAGAAAAAAAGATGGTTCCTGAAGATAGGAAGCTCTTTGACAATGGCACCCACCAAAATATCCTCCTTGAGGATTTCGGCCACGGGGAGATGGTTCAGGCTAATGTCCACTTTATTGTGGATAACCAGAAAGGAATGATTTTAGACCCCGGGGGTCATAAGGTCTTTAAGCATCTTTTAGCCGAGATAGGGGGATTGATAGGGATAAAAAATCTCCAGTATATCTTTTTTTCCCACCAGGACCCTGATATTGTCGCTGCGGCAAACGGCTGGCTGATGACAACAGACGCAATTGCTTTGACCCCACATCTGTGGATCAGATTTCTTCCCCACTTTGGGGTTGATAAACTGGTTGTGGATAGAATAAAACCTATTGGAGATGAAGGAACCATCATTAAGCTTGGGGAGAGTGAACTTTATCTTTTACCTGCCCATTTTATGCATTCCCCTGGAAATCTACAGGTCTATGATCCTGTTTCCAAAATTCTATATTCAGGTGATTTAGGGGCTTCTTTAGGCCAGGATTATATGTTTGTAGAAAATTTTGAGGAACACACAAAGTATATGGAAAGGTTTCACCAGAGATATATTCCTACAAAGAAAGTTCTAAAAGCGTGGCTTAGAATGATAAGGGAGCTTGATATAGAAACAATTGCTCCTCAGCACGGGGCAATAATGAGGGGAAAAGATATCGTAAACAAATTTTTTGATTGGCTTGACGACTTAGAGTGTGGAATAGATATTATGGAAAATGTTTACAAAATACCACAACAACATTTTGAAGGTTAAACGTGGAAGAAGTTAAACATTACCCTGTTTTATACAGGGAGATCCTCTCTTTTTTCAAAAATATCCCAGGAAAATATATTGTAGATGCCACCCTTGGAGGTGGCGGTCATTCATATCTTTTTTTAAAAAACTTTCCAGATAAAACAGTTATAGGAATAGATAAGGATCCAGAAGCCATAGAAAGGGCTTCAAAACGGCTGTCTGAGTTCAAAGATAGATTTATACCTGTAAAAGCATCATTCAAAGATATAGATAGTGTTTTAGACAACTTACAGATAAAAGAGGTGTCTGGTTTTTTGTTTGATCTTGGGGTTTCTATGTTTCAGTTGAAAACAGAAAGGGGTTTTTCTTTCCAGAGGGATGAATTTTTGGATATGAGAATGGACACCTCACAGCATCTTAGGGCTTATGATGTTGTAAACACGTACCCAAAGCCTATGCTGGAAAAAATACTAAAAGAGTACGGTGAGGAAAAATTTTATAAAAAAATAGCCCAGGGAATTGTTGAACATAGAAAAAAGAAGCCCATAAGAACTACAAAAGAACTTGCCGACATCATCTATAAAATCTATCCACCACCATTAAGAAGGGGGAAAATCCATCCAGCAACAAAAACATTTCAGGCTATAAGAATAGAAGTAAATAATGAACTTGAGGAAATAAAAGAGGGGATAAATAAAGCAATCAGCAGATTAGAAAAAGGAGGGATTATAGCTGTTATATCATTTCATTCTCTGGAGGATAGAATTGTAAAAAATATCTTCAGAGAAAGGAAAAAACTAAAGGAATTAGAAATTTTGACGAAGAAACCTATTACACCAGGGGAAGAAGAACTGAAGGAAAACCCTCCTTCAAGGAGTGCAAAACTAAGGGTTGCAAAAAAAATTTAGTTTTGCACATAAAAAAAGGGGTGTAATATGGTTTCAAAAGATGTTGTTTTAGAACTTAAAAGGGATTTAAGTCTTGTAAAAAGATATATAAAGTACCTTTTCATAATTCTTCTGTTTGCAGGATTAACAATATTTTACAACTCACAGTATTTCAAGCTTGAAAAGGAAATAACCTCATTAACAAAACAAAAAAGTTACCTGATAGCTGAAAATATGCAGTTAAGAAAAGAAAAGGCTGTTTTATCTTCCCCTGAAAGAATATACAAAATAGCCACACAGAAGCTAGACATGAAAAAAGTAGACCTTAAGAATGTTCATTTTTTAAGTAATGAATAAAACCCGTGTTTATATAACGGCTTTTTTTCTTTCTTTTTTGTTTTTTATCATCTGGATAAGACTTTTCAATATCCAGATATTAAAAAAGGATGAGTATATCCAGTTTATCCAGAAACAGTACTACACAAAGGAAAATATCCTGCTTCCCCGGGGAAGTATATTAGATAGAAACGGGGATATATTTGCCATAAGCGTCCCTGCCATAACCCTTTATGCAATACCAAAATATCTAACAGACAAACAAAAAGAAGAATTAGCAAAAAATTTATCTGTTATTTTAAGAATTCCTGAAAGCAGAATATTAAAAAAACTGCGCAAACACAGGGGCTACGTTATCCTTGCAGAAAATGTAGACAAAAAACTTAAAGATAAACTCCTTGAACTTAGAATAAAGCTTGAGGTCTGGAATTTTGGAATTGTAGAAAGCTCTAAAAGATTTTACCCATTTGGCTCTTTAGCAGGAACGACCCTTGGTTTTGTAAACAGAAAAACCGGTATTGGAATGGAAGGACTTGAGTATAAGCTCAATAAAAAGCTCGGGGGAGGAATTGGAAAAATACTTCTTATGAAAGATGCCCTTGGAAGTCCTATAACAATAGAAAAAGAGGAAATAACAAAAAAGCAGTTTAATGTAGAACTTTCTATAGACAAAAATATACAGTTTATGGCAGAAAAAGCTTTAAAAAAGCTTATACAGATAAGAAAACCTAAAGAAGCTGCTGTTCTTATTGTTGATCCAAATACTGGAGATATCCTTGCAGCTGCCACATATCCAAATTACAACCCAAATAAATACTGGCTTTACAAAAACCATAAAAATATCATCTTTCAAAATGCATATGAACCAGGTTCCTTATCAAAGCCCTTTGTTTACGCCCTTGCCTATGAAAAAGGGATTTTAAAAAAAAGCTATTACTGTGGTGATGGTAAGATAAAGATAGGAAAAAGGATAATAAGAGACCATAAAAGATTTAAAAATCTTTCTCCGGAAGAAATAATCATACATTCTTCAAATGTTGGAATTATAAAAATCGCCCTTGAGCTTGATAAAAATGAGCTTTTAGAGATGTTTAAAAATATTGGATTTGGAAAATCAACAAAAACATTCCCAGGGGAAGCAAGCGGAATAATAAGAAAGCCTTACGGAAAAGCCCAGATAGCTTACATGTCAATAGGCCAATCATGGATAGCTTCCCCCCTTCAAATAGCTATGGCTTATTCAGCTATAGCAAACGGCGGATACCTGCTAAAACCAAGACTTGAAAAAGCATTTATAGATCCAGAAACCGGAGAAAAAGAAGAAGTACCTATAAAGGTATTAAGGAAAGTTTTTGAGGATGATACTGTACAAAAACTCAAAGAGATTTTAAAGCTTGTTGTAGAGGAAGGAACAGCAAAATCCGGAAAATCCCAGTACTATACCGTTGCAGGAAAAACAGGAACAGCCCAGAAATACGATCCAAAAACCAGATCATTATCAAAAACAAAGTATTACACATGGTTTGCAGGATTTTTCCCGGTAGAAAAACCAAAATACACTATAGTAGTTTTTGCAAATGAACCCCAGCAGATATATAAATGGGAGCATATTGGAGGGGGAAAAGTTTCTTCTGTTGTTTTAAAAGAGCTGATAGATCAGCTGATGTTTTACACAAAAGAAAAACCAGATAAAAAAACAACTGTAAAATAAATTTACACTGTAAAAAATTTTTACACTAATTCAAAAATCCAAGCGCAAATAAACCAGCGCAAATTCCAATCAGTTTATTGTAAAAAAATTTACACTTCATCTTAGTTTTAATCCTTAAATGTAAAAAACTTTTACATTTTTTCAGATATTTATATGTAATGGCATTCTTCTTGAAAAAACAAAAACCAGTACCCCGGGGTACAAAAAAACTTTTAGGAGGTAAAATAGCATGAACGTTTTAAAAACTTATAAGGAGTTTTACCAATGACCCCCGTAAGGGGGTCAATTATCGCAATTCTATCAATTTTAGCAGGATTAACATTAATAATTGCCTTTGGATTTTTATTTAATACGATTATTTTGGATAATGTGGCGATTAATATTAATGTAAATTTAACCATTAATATTAATGTTAATTTAGATTTTAGTTTAATAACAATAACAATAAACTTTCTCAAAAATAGGGGGTCCCGCTAGGACTCCCTTTCTTTTATAAATAATCAAGAGCTTTTTCAAGATTTCCTTTTAGATTTCTTAATATATAAA
>CAZHWB010000013.1:0-13815 GCA_964536105.1 uncultured Aquificales bacterium
AATTAATAAAAGATGAAAAAGGATAAATCTTTATTTTTCTTACTTATAAGCATTTTCATATACGTGTATTTCATTCCTCCTTATGAGGAAAAAATATCCCAGCTTAAAGATGAGATAAAGTACCTTACTTTAAAAATAGAAAAAGAAAGGACTATTCTGCAGAAAAAGGATGAAATACTAAAAAAAGTAGAAAAAACCCTGAAAATTGCCAAAAAAAATGAAAAACTGATTTATGCCGATAAAAATGATTCAGAAATTCAAAGTGAAATCCAAAATTTCCTGAAAAAAGAAGCCTCCTCTGTTGAGGCAGACTTTTTAGGGGCATCGTGGGAAGAACCTTTGGTTTATGAAAAATTCGGCTACAAAGAGCTTCCTATGATGGTAAGTGTAAAGGGAACTCCCCCGATAATGGGGAAATTTTTTGCAAATATGTTTTCTTTTGATAAAATCATAAACATAAAAAGCCTTGAAATAGGAAAAACAAGACCTTACAGCGTATTATTTGCTTTTAAAATATCCAGCTACAAACTTTTAACAGAGAAAGAGAATAAAAAATGAAGAAAAATCTAATTTTGTTTGCCGTTTCAGGGATGGTACTGCTTATATACGTTTCTATTGATTTTTTTTCCCAGAGGAGAGAAATATTTTCAAAGGAAAAAGTAGATTTTAAAGTAAGTTCCCTTGAAGTAGTTGATATAGAAAGTCTTATAAAAAAACAGTTAAAACCAGAAGAAATTGAAAAAACCCTTGGAGATTGGGAACTGTGGAGATATATGAAACCGGAGGTTGAAGGGGAGGAAACCCAGGAAAAACAGTACATCCAGTACACAGTAAGGAGAAAAGGAAATCGGGAAATTATTGTTAATCCTTTAAATCGCCAGGAGGCCTGGGAGTTTTACGGTGTTTTTATCATAAACAAGAGACCATTTGCAATTTTTTACAACAAGTATGCAAAGGAAGGCAAGTATAAAGTTGTAACTGTTGGAGACAAACTCAATGATGATCTGATTATAGATAAGATAACCCCATCAAAAATAGTAGTTAAGTTTCCTACAGGAGAAGACAAGTATGATAAATTAGAATTAAAAGTATTTTATGTAGATATTGAACAATTTAAGAAAAAGTTAGAGAGGGAGTCAAAAAGATGAAATCCGGCATAAAGTTTTCCTTATTTTTCCTTGCTGTTGCAGTGATGTTCTCCTGTGCTAAAAAGCCAGACTATGCAAAAAAGCCTCCTGTGTTCAAGGACATATACTCCCAGATGAAGAAAGGGGAGGTAAAAGAAGCTGAAAAGGAAAAAATAGAACTTGAAAAAGAAAAAAAGGAAGAAAAGATTGTAAAACATAAGGTAGAGATTATAAAACTTCCATCACCAATAAGAACACCAAAAAGCGGTCTATTACTAACAGAGAAAAAGACAAAGACCATCAGCCAGATATATCTGCCTGTTCAGGGGGATGTCCAGATTTCTGTTGAAGATATACCTATATACGATTTTATAAACCTTGTTTTTGGGAAAATCCTCAATGTTAACTACATAGTATCCCCAGATGTTCAAAAAATAAGGGATAAAATAACAATAAACATGGTAGAACCTATGAAGCCTAAAGAATTTTTAGGCTTCGTGATAAACCTCTTAAAGAAATACCAGGTATCTGTTGAATATCAAAACGGCATTTTTAAGATAGAAAAGGCAAAGAAAACAAAAGTTTCAATATACTCTGATAAAATTATCATCGGAAGAACCATTGATAAAAGACTGCCTCCAGATGAAAAAATATCTGTTATAGCCCCAACTTACTACGTTGATCCCCAGAAGCTTATATCCACCCTATCTTTATTTATTCCACCCCAGAAAAACCTACTCTTTACCAGACTGTACTATGCAAATGCAATTTTGATATCTGGAGATGTGGAAGGTCTGAGAAAAACAATCAGGCTTATATCTATCCTGGATAGGCCGTTTTTTGAAAATAAACAGATATACCTTGTAAAGCTAGAGTATATTACCCCGGAAGATTTTAAGAAAGAAATATCAAAAATACTGAAAAATATGGGAATACCTGTTGCTACAGACCCATCAAAACAGGGAATTTTACTTGTTCCTTTAGATAAATTAAACGCCCTTTTAGTTGTATCACCAAAGGAAGAATGGATTAATACTATAAAGTTCTGGTCTTCAAGGATTGATACATTAGAATCCCTCGGGGAAGATGTCAGACTTTTCACATATAAAACAAAAAATAGATCAGCCAAAGAGGTCAGAGAAATACTCGATAAGCTTTTAGGAAATATATCCCCAAAAATAGAAAAAAGGGAGAAAAAAGAAACAACCAAGCAGAAAAAAACAGCTGTTAAAAAAACTGCACAGACAAAAAAAGCCCTTCTGCCCTTTGAAAACTTTAATGTAGTTGTAGATGAGGAAAGAAATACTCTAATAATATCTGCATACCCTTCAGACTGGAAAAAGATAAAACAGCTTTTAAAAAGGATAGATACCCCTCCAAAGCAGATACTTATTGAGGTAACAATAGCAGAACTTACCCTATCAGATGAACTTAAATACGGTTTAGAGTGGTATCTAAAACATACAAGTAAGGATATGGTAGGAACAATAAACTTCCTGTCAGGAAGCGGAGGAGCTGGTGCTGCAGGTGTTTTATACACACTAACAGGAACAAGTGGAAGATTTCAGGCAATTTTAAGTGCTTTTGCAAGTAAAAACTTAGTAAATATAATATCTACACCCCACGTTGTTGTTCTAGACGGAAAATCAGCTTCTATCAATGTAGGAACTCAGGTTCCGGTAGTTACCAGTGAGTCAACATCACCTGATCTTGCCGCTGGAAACCAACCAAGTATACTGAGAAACATTCAGTACCGCTCTACAGGGGTAAATCTTTCAGTAACCCCAACTGTTACCTCTGAAGGGAAACTGAGAATAAAAATAAACCAGTCTTTAAGTGAAGTTCAGGGGTATGCCCCAGGATTAAACTCCCCTATCATACTAAACAGATCTATAAACACTGAGGTTACTTTACGTTCAGGGGAAACAGTTCTCCTTGGGGGACTCATCAGTGAAACGGAAGGAAAAGGGGAAAACAAGGTCCCTGTCCTTGGGGATATTCCAATATTAGGGCATCTCTTTAAGATAAAATCAAAGGAAAGGAAAAAAACAGAGCTTATTGTAGAGATAACCCCTTATATACTTAATAAATCTGATGAGTTAGATGAGCTTACCCAGAAATTTATCCAGTCAACAAACATATTCCAGAAATATGAAGAAAAATTAACCAAGTAAAACCTGGCTGCGGCCAGGTTTTATACAAATAGATTTTCCTCCTTTGCTTTTTTTATAATCTCACTTAACTCTTCATCTTCAACCTGATGGAAATCTCTGTAAAAAGCCCCTACTGCAAAAAAAGGAGTATCAACTTTTTCTAAACAAATAACATCATCAAAAATATCTTTGACCCTTGGAATACTGTCTTCAGGACAGACAGGAACAGCAAGGAAAACCCTCTTAGCTCCCTTGTTTTTTGCATACATACCGGCTACCATAGCTGTATAACCGGTTGCAATTCCATCATCTACAATAATAACGTCTTTTCCTTCTATCTGAGGTTCTTTATCAAGGTATTTTTCCTTTTTCTTTAAAGCTTCTTTGAGGGCTGTTTCCTTTGCTTCCTCAAGCTGGTACTCAGGAATGTAGTAGGCATAGGTGCTTAAAAGATAGGTACCATCTGGAGCTATAGCTCCAATGGCTGCTTCAGGGTCGGAAGGCATTGCTATCTTCTTTGTTATAACAAGACTAAAAGGAATTCCTGTTTCTTTGGAAACGTAGTAAGCTACCGGAACACCGCCCCTGGGTATTGCTAAAATCAAAGCATTATTTACGTCTATCCCAAGATACTCAAGATTTTCTTTTAAATATTCTCCTAACTTTTTGCCTGCATCTTCCCTGTTTTCAAAAATAAACATCTCTTCCCCTCTTATATTTCCTCTAAAATATCTGAGATATTCTCTATACCCTTAAGATCAGCTTTATATTCTTCCAAATTAGACCATTCCTTAACAACATCAATATCATTCCCCTCTATTTTTTCTGTAGCTTTATCTATTTTTACAAGGAGGGGTATTTTGGTCATATTTCCTATAATAATTCCTTCCCCTGGGTTTAAACTTGGAAGATAATCCATAAGTTCCTGGGATAGGGATTCACTTGCCCTCTGGACATGTTTCTGATCTTCCGGTTCAACAAGTTTAAGAATTATCATGTTATTCATCTGGGAAAGTATTTCCCTGTCAAGACCTTTAGGTCTCTGGGTTACAATAGCAAGGCCGAGGCCGAATTTTCTTCCTTCCCGTGCAATTCTTGCTATGTAATACTTAGATTCTGTGTTTCTTTTTTCCCCTGCAAGAATATGGGCTTCCTCTATAACAACAAGCAAAGGAAAAGGAAGTTTTGTTTCCCCGCTTCTAACAGCTTTTTTCCTCTCTTCAAGGGCCCTTCTTAAGATATTTGAAGCTATAGCATCGGCAACATCTTCATCAAGTTCAGAAAAATCAAAAACATTAACCATTCCAGGTTTTATATTTTCTATAAGGGGTGGAACACCCAGCTTTATAATATGCCCAAGTTCAAACTCTACATCCTCAAGTTTATTTAAAACCTCGTATAAGGAATCATCCCTAACTCTACCTTTTATTCTTTTTCCAAGATCACTTTCTGTATCTGATATACTCTCTATTGTTTCTTTTAATCTTCCAAGGAAATCAGATGTTGATATATAGCTCTGCCAGTCTTCCCCCTTTTCCTCTTTAAGCTGTTGGAGTAGATATTCAAAAGCCATTCTAAAATATCTAAACTGAACATAAGCATTTTGTTTTATACCGATAAATGAGGCAAATTCCTTTGCCTTTAAAAGGGCCGGGTTTATAAGAGGCTGAACAATATTGATAGCTTTTTTTCCATTCTTTGTAAGGTTGCTTTTGAGGTACTCCCCGTGGAAATCAAAAACAACAACTGTTCCATTTAAATTGATAATATTCTTCAGTAAAACTGATATTGTGTTGGATTTTCCAGCCCCTGTAACTGCAAGGACAGCAAGATGCCTTAAAACAACCTGTTCTATATTTATATAAACAGGAACATCTTCCTTTTCAGACAAAAGCCTTCCAATCCTTACAAATTTTTTGCTTTTTGCCCCAAATACCTTTTTCAGAAGTTCCGGATCTGCCTCATATATCTCAGAAGCCGGCAAAGGAGGAGTTTTAGGTATCTGGAGGAATATCTCGTCTCCTACATCTATTACCTCTCCAAGGATATTTATCTCTCCTCTTATGGTATTTTCTCTTACAGAGAATTTTTTAATGTTTTCAGCCTGATCAGGGGTTCTTATACTTTCAGGGAGATACGGATTTTCCCTTTCAAGACTCTGGATCATTCCAAGTAATTTTTTTTCCTCTCCATTTTCAGCGTAGGATAAAATCACAAACTGCCCAATTCTGACTGTATCCTCTGTTATGAAGCTTACCCTGTTGGGCCTTGTTGTACCAATGCAGTAACCTATTTTTTTCATCTTAACCTCATTATTAAAGATTTAAAAAATCCATAATTTTATAAAAATTTTCATCTGTTTTTTCTTTTTTGTACATTTTTGCAAGTTCAATAAGCTCTTTTTTATCTTTTATATCAAAGTAATTTGAACCACCTGACAGAATATACTGTACAAACTGGGTTACATTTTGCAGATTTTCTGTTCTTTTTGCCCTTTCAAAATCAATAAGATACACATTTAGAGCATCATCCACAAGTATATTTTTATGGGGACGGTGCATTTCGTCTTTATTTATTCCTAATTTATCAAGCTCACGGGCCTGAAGAAGAATTTTTTTAAAAAGCTCTCTTGCATTTTTCCTACTAATTACATCTTTAAAATGTTTACCTTCAATAAATCTATAACCAATAAAATCCTCACCCTGTAGAAGCAGTTTTCCTCCTATCCCCTTCTCATTAACAAGCTTCAAAATCTCCCCTTCCTTCTGTATTGCAGATTTATGGATAGGATGGGAAGGTACTTTAAAAGCGATTTTTTCCCCATCTAAATACCCGGAATAAACAACACCCCTCCAGCCTTCTCCTATCTTTTTCAGGTCTTTTATCTGGTCTTTTATATCATTAAAGTTCAATTTCATATTCATAATGCTGGGTATAGAAGTTGACAATAATCTCAACAATTTTGTCAAGATCGTCTTCTATCTGGAACAGCTTAAAGTCTTCAGGACTTATAAAGTTATTTCCCAGAACCGTTTTTTCAATCCAGTCAACAAATCCCTGCCAGTACTCACTTCCGTATAAAATTATTGGAAAGGGTTTTAACTTTTTAGTCTGGATTAAAACAAGGGTTTCTGTAAATTCATCTAAAGTTCCATAACCTCCAGGGAAAAGAACATAAGCTGTAGCATACTTGTTAAACATAACTTTTCTAGCAAAAAAGTATCTAAAGTTCAAAATTACAGAGGCGTAAGGATTTGGCTTCTGCTCCATAGGTATGTCTATATTAAGACCTACCGACCTTCCCCCTGCTTCCTTTGCACCTCTATTTCCGGCTTCCATTATCCCGGGACCACCGCCGGTTATAATGGAAAATCCCCTTTTTACCAGTTTTTTCGCAAGCTCCCTGGCAGCTTCGTAATACTTATTTCCCTCCTTTACCCGGGCAGAACCGTAAAAAGTTACCGCTGGAATAAACTGAGGAAGAATATCAAAACCATCAACAAAATCCCCAAGGATTTTAAACATCCGCCAGGCATCTTCCTTTTTCATTTCATTAATCTGGTACTTATCAAGCATCTTCCTATCTCCTAAAAATTCTTTTCTTTTTATTTTAACAGAGTGGAAAATTTTAGATTTTTTGAGGAAACAGCTGGTTTGTATTAACAAATACTTAAGATATATAATAATTATTTACCTGTTAACTAAATGTAAAGGAGTATCAAATATGATAAATACTACCCCTGAAAGAGACTCCTGCGGTGTTGGTTTCATTGTAAACATCAAAGGAATTAAAAGCCATAAACTTGTTTCTGATGCACTAACCTCCCTTGCAAACTTAGACCACAGGGGAGCAGTCAGTGCAGATGGAAAAACAGGAGACGGGGCAGGGATATTAACCCACCTTCCATATAAATTTTTTGAAAAAGAACTTTCAAAACTTAACATAGATATTCCTTCACCTGAAGATTTTGCCGTTGGTGTTTTTTTCTTCCCTGTAGGAAAAGAAGATGAGCTAAAGGAGCAGATAGAGCAGATAATAAACAAAAAGTTTAAATTTTTAGGGTGGAGAGAAGTCCCTATAGTAGAGGAAGAACTTGGAGAGATAGCAAAATCAAATATGCCTTCTATATGGCAGGGATTTATATCAAAGGAAGGTATCCAGACAGAAAACTTTGAAAGGGATCTGTTTATCTTAAGAAAAAAACTTGAAAGGCTTGCCCAGAAAGAAGAATACAAAGATTTTTACATACCTTCCCTTTCCAGCAGAACAATCGTTTATAAGGGAATGGTAACAGCCCCAAGACTTAAGTATTTTTACCCGGACCTTCAGGATGAAGATTATGAAAGTGGACTTGCTATATTCCACCAGAGATTTTCAACAAACACATTCCCCCAGTGGAAACTGGCACAGCCCTTTAGAATGCTTGCCCACAACGGAGAGATAAACACAATATCAGCAAACAGAAACTGGATTAACGCAAAAGCTGAAGATGTAAGGGAAATTTGGGGAGAACTGGCAGAGGATATTCTTCCTATTGTAAGATACGATGATTCTGATTCAGCTTCGCTGGATAATGCCCTTGAGTTTCTTGTGATGTCCGGAAAAGATCCACTTGTTGCGATAAATGCCCTTATCCCTAGAGCCTGGGAAAATGACGATAGACTTTCAGACACAGAAAAGGCTTTTTACGAATACTTTTCATGTATATTTGAAGCCTGGGACGGTCCAGCAGCCATAGCATTCACAGACGGACAGGTTGTAATAGGAAAACTTGACAGAAACGGCCTTAGACCTGCAAGGTTCGTAATAACAGAAGACACAGTTATTATGGCCTCTGAAGTTGGAACAGTTGAAATTCCAGAAGAGGAGATTATTCAAAAAGGAAGATTAGGCCCAGGGGATAAAATAGCAATAGATACAAGGGAAGGAAAAATTTACTTCTCAAAAGAAGTTATCCACAAAGTAGCAGAAGGAAAACCATATAAACAGTGGGTAGAGGCAAATCTAAAAGAGTTTATACCTGCCCAGGAATACCCTGAGGTTGACTACAAAGACATAACAAGGGAGCTTGTTGCATTTGGATTTAGTAAAGATCAGATAAATATGCTCATAAAACCTATGGCTGAAAAAGGGGCAGACCCTGTTTACTCAATGGGGAATGATACCCCTTTAGCTGTCCTGTCAAAAAGACCCCAGCTTTTACATTCATACTTCAAACAGAGATTTGCCCAGGTTACAAACCCACCAATAGACCCAATAAGAGAAAAGAAAGTAATGTCCTTAAATACATACGTAGGAAAAAAAGAAAACTTCCTTACAGAAACCCCAGAACACGCAAAACAGCTTTTATTCAGCTCCCCTGTCATATTTGATAATGAGATGCAGGAGCTTATAAAGCTGTACGATGGAAAGGTAGAGATAATTCCGGCAATATTTGACCCTTATGATGATGCTTTAGAACCGGCCTTAGAAGATATATGTAAAAGGGTAGAAAATGCCGTTGACAGCGGAAAAGAGCTTATAGTTTTAACAGACAGGGACATATCTATAGAAGGGGCTCCAATCCCTATGGGGCTTGCCGTTGCTGCAGTAAACAGCTACATGGGAAGAAAAGGAAAGAGAAGTAAGTTCTCCCTTGTTGCAGATACAGGGGAAGTAAGGGACACCCATTCATTTGCCTTTCTTATTGGATACGGAGCCACACTAATAAATCCTTATCTTGCCGTTCAGATAATAAGAAATCTGACAGAGGAAGATAAAAAGTTTAACCTTTCATTTGAAGAGGCCGTAGAAAATTACAGAAAAGCTGTTAATGAAGGTCTGCTTAAAATTATGTCCAAAATGGGAATTGCCACAATTAAAAGTTACAGAGGTTCTGGACTATTTGAAGCCCTTGGAATCAGCAAAGAAGTTATAGATAAATACTTCCCGGGAACACCTTCCCAGCTTGGAGGTATAGGTGTAAAACAGATAGCCCAGGAAACACTTATCAGATTTAATGAAGCATTTGCCTCCGAAAAAGTTTCAGTTCCTACAGGTGGAGAATTCAGACACAGAAGGGATGGAGAGTTCCACTCATGGAACCCTAACGCAGTAAGAGACCTCCACAAGGCAGTAAGGGGAGAAAGCTGGGAAGAATACCTCAAATTTACAGAGGATGCATGGAGGGAAAAACCTGTTACAGTTAGAGACCTTTTTGAAATCCAGTCAGACAGACCGCCAATTCCTATAGAAGAGGTTGAACCTGCAGAGGAGATTGTAAAGAGATTTGTAGGAGCTGCAATGTCAATAGGGGCTTTATCAAAGGAAGCCCACGAAACAATAGCAGAAGCTATGAACAGAATAGGAGCAAAGTCAAACTCTGGAGAAGGTGGAGAGGACCCTGCAAGGTACGGAACAATAAAGAACTCAAAAATAAAACAGGTTGCTTCCGGAAGATTTGGAGTAACCCCGGAATATCTAAACTCTGCAGAAGAGATAGAGATTAAAATAGCTCAGGGTGCAAAGCCAGGGGAAGGCGGACAGCTACCTGGTAAAAAGGTTAACGCATACATTGCTTTTCTTAGAAGGGCAAAACCTGGAACAACCCTTATATCTCCTCCACCACACCACGACATATACTCAATTGAAGACCTTGCCCAGCTCATTTATGATCTTAAGATGATTAACCCAAAAGCAAAAGTAATAGTAAAACTTGTTTCTGAGACGGGAATAGGGACAATTGCTTCAGGGGTTGCAAAGGCCTTTGCAGACATTATTCATATATCCGGCCATGATGGAGGAACAGGGGCATCTCCTTTAACCTCAATCAAACATGCCGGAACAGTCTGGGAACTTGGACTTTCTGAAGTCCAGAGGGTTTTGATAGACAATGATTTAAGGGGAAGGGTAAAGCTAAGGGTTGACGGACAGATAAAAACAGGAAGGGACATCATCGTAGGGGCACTTCTTGGGGCTGAAGAGTTTGGATTTGGAACCTCCCTGATGGTAGCTGAAGGCTGTGTAATGGCAAGGCAGTGCCACCTTAATACCTGTCCCGTTGGGGTTGCAACCCAGGACGAAAGACTAAGGGAAAAATTCCCAGGACAGCCTGAACACGTGATTAGATACCTTATGTTCCTGGCACAGGATGTTAGAAGATGGCTTGCTGACCTTGGATATAAACATTTAGATGACATTATAGGAAGGGTAGATTTTATAAAACCAAAAATCCCATCAGACCACTACAAAGCCAAATTTGTGGACATTGGATACATAATAGAAAAACCTGATATGTCAAAACCTATAAGATGTATCCAGGACAGAAATGATCCACCTAAAAAACCTTTTGATGAAGAGATACTAAAAGATGCCCTTCCTTACATAGAAAAACAGGAGAATTTTGCAGGATTTTATGTAATAAAAAATACATACCGTTCTGTAGGAGCAAGAATAGCCCATGAGATTGTAAAAAGATACGGAGATAAAGGCCTTAGACTCTCAAAGGTGGAGCTAAACTTAAGGGGAACAGGAGGACAGTCATTTGGAGCTTTCTGTGTCCCAGGGCTTAACCTTATCCTGACTGGAGATGCAAACGACTATGTAGGAAAAGGAATGACGGGGGGACTTATTGTTATAAAACCTCCATCAGAATTTAAAGGAAAACCCCATGAAAATGTGATTATGGGTAATACCTGCCTCTATGGGGCTACCGGAGGACACCTTTTTGCTGCTGGAATAGCAGGTGAAAGATTTGCAGTAAGAAACTCTGGGGCTGTTGCAGTAGTTGAAGGAGTTGGAGACCACGGCTGTGAATACATGACAAACGGAACAGTTGTTATACTTGGAAAGACCGGGGTAAACTTTGGGGCAGGAATGACAGGAGGGGTTGCTTACGTTTACGACCCAGAAGGCCAGATGGAAAGAAATATAAATACATCCTACGTGTTTATAGACGAGATGGATGAGGAAGATATAGAAGAAATCAAAAGACTTATAACAAAACACAAAGGATACACAAACAGCGAAATAGCATCAAAAATTCTTGAAAACTTTGATGAAGAGATAAATAACTTTGTGAAAATATCCCCGGTTGAAATTAAAAAACCTTCCGTTGAAACTGATGAGGCAAAGCCTGAAGAAAATAAATAGATAAAGGGGCTTTCTCGCCCCTTTTACAATACTTTATTTAGAGCATTTAAAAATTTATCATTTTCCTCTTTAGTCCCTACAGAAACCCTTAAAAATTCAGGAAATCCAAAAGCCGGTCTTACTATTATTCCTTTTTTCATAAGCTCCTTATAAACAGACTCTGCATTATCCACCTTAAACATAATGAAATTTCCGTATGAAGGAACAAAATAGATCCCCTTCCTCTCTAAACCTTCGTATATCTGATTTTTCCCTTTTTCATTTTCTTCAACAGAAAATTTTACAAATTTTTGATCTTTTAAAGCTTCTACAGCAGCCCTCTGGGCCAACAGATTTGTATTAAACGGTTGTCTAACCTTCTCAAGTATCTGAATTATATCCTTCCTGGCTATTCCATAACCAATTCTTAAACCTGCAAGGCCGTAAGCCTTTGAAAATGTTCTTAAGACAATAATATTTTTTCTGGGAATATGTGGATTTATAGGATTTACATAGTTTAGCCCATCAGGAACACCGTGCCCTTTTGCATATTCAAAATAGGCTTCATCTAAAACAAGTAAAATATTTTCCGGTAAAGCTTTCACAAACTCATCAAATTCCTCTTTTTTATTTGCAAATCCTGTAGGATTACAGGGGTTATCAATGAAAATAACTTTAGTTTCATCAGATACAAAATCTAAAAGTTTAGACAAATCCCTTGAAAAATCCCCTTCTAAAGGAACTTTTCTAACAGAACCCCCTGCAAGTTTAGTAACTATTTCATAAACAACAAAACTCCCTTCAAACATTAAAGCTTCCCCATCAGTAAGAAAAACCCTTGCAATCATATCAAGAATTTCATTTGACCCATTACCAAATATCAGCTGATCTGGGGATACTTCTAAAAATTTAGACAATGCATTTCTTAGATAAAAAGCTCCTCCATCTGGATATCTATTTATATGGAGAACTTCCTCTTCAAGGGCTTTTTTAACAAAGAGGGAGCAACCAAAGGGATTTTCATTTGACGCAAGTTTTATAACTTCTTTTAAACCAAGCTCCCGTTGAACCTCTTCTATAGGTTTTCCTGGCTGATAAACCTTAATATCTTTTAAATGAGATGGAACATTAATCATTCATATTCCCCTTTTAGCTGTAAACTTTTATATGGTTGTACAGGGTATCCCTTTCCACAGGAATTTTACCTGCTTCTTTTATTAGCCTTATAAGTTTTTCTTTTTGCTGTTGGGTTGGAGATTTCGCCCCTGCAAAATGGGCTATTTTTTCCTCCATAACTGTCCCATCCATATCATCAGCCCCAAAATTTAAAGCTACCTGGGCTATTTTTTCTCCAATCATAACCCAGTAAGCTTTTATGTGGGGAACATTATCAAGAATAAGTCTTGAAACAGCTATGGTCTTTAAATCATCAACCCCGTGGGTATGGTCTGTAATGTTTAGCTCATTATTTTCAGGCTGATAGGCAAGGGGAATAAAACAGGTAAAACCACCTGTTTCATCCTGTGCTTCCCTAACCTTTATCATATGATCAACCCTTTCCTCCACTGTTTCAACATGGCCGTACAGCATTGTTGTAGTAGAATGGAGTCCTAATTTATGAGCTGTTTTGTGGATTTCCAGATATTTTTTCCAACCTATTTTTGTTGGGGCAATAATTCTTCTAACCCTTGGTGAAAATATTTCAGCACCACCACCTGGCAAACTTCCAAGTCCAGCTTCTTTTAGTTTCAGAAGCACTTCTTTATAAGAAAGGCCTGTCAGCCTGGAAAAGTAATCTATCTCAACAGCAGTAAAAGCTTTTATGTGAATATGTGGAAAATTCTTTTTTATAATAGAAATCATGTTCAGATAAACATCAAAACCCCAATCTGGATGTAATCCACCTACAATATGCACTTCAGAAGCTCCCTGACTTACCGCATATCTGGCTTTTTCTAAAATTTCCTCATAGGACATCTCATAAGCTTTAGGATCGTTCTTATCCATTGTAGCAAAAGCGCAAAATTTACAGTCCAGGGTACAGATATTTGTAGGATTTATCTGGCGGTTCATAACAAAATACGCATACTTACCGTTCTTTTTTTCTGTAACGTGATTTGCTAAAAGACCTAAAGTTAGTAAGTCTGTTGTATTAAAAAGCTTAACTCCATCTTCAAAAGAAAGCCTTTTTTCTTCTAAAACTTTATCTATGATAGGAAAAAGATTTTTATCGGTAGCCAGAGAAAGCCCTTTTTCCAAATCTATTGAAAACATTTTCAGCCCCTGCAGAGGTAATTTGAAATCAGAATAACAAAATATGTCAGGAATTCCAAGATAAAAGGGGGAGATAGTCGCAATACCCTTAAATCGTCGGGTTAGTTCCAGTCCCCCCCGCCACCACTACGGTTTTTGGGCGGGGCTCCCC
>CAZHWB010000014.1:0-36768 GCA_964536105.1 uncultured Aquificales bacterium
ATCCATCAGATACCTGGAGGTATGATGTCTAACTTCATAAATCAGCTTAAGGAAAATGATGCTTTAGATAAACTTGACGAAGTTAAAAAGGAAGTAGCAAGGGTAAGGGAAGATTTAGGGTATCCACCACTTGTTACACCAACATCACAGATTGTAGGAACTCAGGCCCTCCTTAATGTTCTTCAAGGGGAAAGGTACAAGGTTGTAACAAAGGAAACAAAAGATTATGTTAAAGGTCTTTATGGAAGACCTCCAGCTCCAATTAAACCGGAAATCATAGAAAAAATAATCGGAGATGAGCAACCTATACAGGTAAGACCTGCTGATCTCCTTGAACCAGAGTTAGATAAATGCACTGAGGAAGCCCAAAAATACGGTGCAAAAAGTGAAGAGGACATTCTCTCTTACTGCCTGTTCCCTCAGGTTGCAAAGGAATTCTTTGAGTGGAGGGAAAAATTTGAAAAAGGGGAAGCTCTACCCCCTGAAATTGAAGAGATTACAGAAGAGGAAGCCTGTGTTACAAAAGCCCCTGTTGAGTTTAACATAACCCTCCATGGGGAAGTTTACCATATACAGATAGCAGGTGTTGGAAGTCCTGTTGAAGGCGGAACCCCTTACTTTGTAAGGATAGACGGAAGATTAGAGGAAACCATCGTTCAGCCTATAAGGGAAATAGAAGTTGGAGAAAAAATGGAAACCCTTCCTTCTGAAGCAAAGGCTGCAGGAAGGCCTAAGGCTGTAGATGTTGGTGATATTAGCTCCCCAATGCCTGGTAAAGTTGTATCTGTTAAAGTATCCCCAGGGGATAAAGTTAAAAAAGGAGATGTCCTTCTTATTGTTGAAGCTATGAAAATGGAAAATGAAATACACTCTCCAATAGACGGAACTGTAGAAGAAGTTTATGTAAGGGAAGGGGACCAGGTTAACCCTGATGAATGCTTAATAAGAATTATGCCTGACTAAATTTGAAAAAAGAAAAGGATAGGCTATAATATATTCTCCTACAGGAGAGGTGGCCGAGTGGTCGAAGGCGGCTCCCTGCTAAGGAGTTGAGCGGGTTTTCCCCGCTCCGAGGGTTCGAATCCCTCCCTCTCCGCCATTTTATATAAACCACTCATCTTCAAAATTTTTAGTCAAATCAAGAAGGACAAAATTGTAAAAAGGAACCCTCTCTATCTGTTTATCACCTTTTAAAATTCCAAAGGATATTTCTATTTTTCTTGTATCTGAAAAAGGAAGACACTTAAATGGTATCTTTATTTCACAGGAGCTAAAACAAGCATAATCTATGTCCTCACATCTATTTTTTACAATCTTTTTTCTTCCTATATAAAGGAGTATTTTATCCTCTTCCTTCCCTAAAAAATCTATAAATAGATAAAAATCCTTATCTAAAATATCCCTTATATTCCCATCTAACTTTAAATAGAGATTTTCTTCATCATAACCGTAGTAGAGTTTTTTAAGATGAACACCTGATGTATCCATTGCCGAAGCATCAAAAAGAAGGTTTATGATACCTCCATTTAACCATTCAAAATAGTGGGTTGTTTCACCATCTATAACAGGAAATACATAGTAGTTAGGATGTCTTATGTATGGGGAAGGGAAGGATTTTTTAATGGGAATAAACAGATCTTTAGGAGGTTCCTTTCCCAGTATGGTGTATACCTTCTGGAGGTTTTCCCTAAAGAGGATATCAAATTTATCAGCATATGGCGTATAATGGTCATCCCCATACCACCAGAACCAGTCACTCCCCTCTGCTGTAAGAATATACTCCAAGGCCTCTTTCTGCTTATCTGGTGGAGAAGCATCAAAATCCTTTTTTGCTTTTCCTAAAATCTCCCAGGCTCTATTTTTTTCAGGATGCCCCATCCATGTATAGAAGTTTCCACCTATCCAGCTCCCTGCGGTTATCTTTTCAAGAACATGTGGATCATCGGTTTTGTCTACAGCCTCAGAAAAGGTTAAACACTCTATCCATTCTTCTTCCTGGATAGACAAGTAGAGGTTTTCAAAAAATTCCATTCCATTTTTTTCATAAAATTCCCAGGCATTCTCCCCATCTAAAATAACAGAAACAAAAGGAGAAAAGGAAAACTCCTCATAAATCTCCCTTAATCTTCTTATAAAGTCTTCTGCTGCATCTTTTCCTTTCCAGTTTGAGTATGTAAAACCAATTAGATCGCTCAGGGTTTTATCCCTGAAAAATAAAAAGGTATCTTTAAATTTGTATATTTTGTAAATATGTCTTTTTTCTTTTTCCCCTAAAGAGTTAAAAAGGACATCTTCATCTGAGGCTGTCCAGTTTACATTATTCTTTGAAAAAAGCTCAACAGTTTTCTGGCTTATACTTCCTTCAGCAGGCCATAAACCAGATGGTCGCCTTTCAAAAATATCTTCATAAAAGTCTAATGCCTTTGTCAGATGGAGTATCCCATGGTCTTCAAAGGAGGTATCTACTTTAGGAAGGGGCATTTCAGGGGTTGCTTCTTTCCCTGCCTTTATATCAAGGAGAATTGGCAGTATTGGATGATAAAAAGGGGTCGTTGATATTTCTATCTTTTTCTCCTGAGAAAGGGATTTATAAAATGGAATTATCTCCTTTATAAAACCAAATAGCTCCTTTAAAAGGATTTCCTTATCTTCCTGGGTAAAGTCAGAGGCTTTATTTATAAGCTTTTTTACAATGTCAGATCTGCTACGGAGGGAGTTTCCTGTCCAGGACAGAAGAAAAAGGACCTCAAGGTCTATTATCTCTTTATCGGAAAAAAGAGATGTTATATCCCCTGAAAAACTCTCTTTTTTTAAGTAAAGCTGGTAGTACCTTGGAAAAGGCTTAATCATTGTTTTTGGATTACTATTGAATAAAAACGGGATAAGATATTTTTTATCTTCGTATGAAAGCTGTTCTGGATTTTTTTTCCACAGCTCTAAAAATCTGTCCTTTACATTTTCACTGTAGTAGTCAAAGATCTGTTTTATCAAAGATGGAACAAGATTAAAGGTTCCTTTTATTGAGGAAAATCTTGACAGATACCACGGCATTTCGTAGTAATCTTTTATACTGTGGAGAAAGACCCAGGGCATTTCATAATACCCTGTCAGGGGATTTTTATAAACAGGCTGATGCATGTGCCACAGAAATAGAAGGTAGAGTTTTTTCATAACGAGTTCTCCAGAAGCTTAAAAAGTATATAACCTGCTATACCTCCTGTAGCCAAGGCTAAAATAGAAAGAATTATATAGGCTGAACGATTAATATGCTTTTCAGCTTCCTTCAGGAGATTTTCATTTTCCTTTATTATCATATTAAGGAGTTTTTCCCTTGGATACACAGTTTTTGTTTCTTCTGTTTCTAAATTGTGCTCTGCAATTTTTAAAAAGGATTTTTTATGGGAAAAATACATATATATATGGAGAATATCCCCTGTAAGCTCTGCCTTTAGCTGATAAAAATCTAAAAACTCCTTTATAATATCCCCATTTTCTTCCCCTACAACTTCCCTGAAAACATCTTCTATCTTTTTATCAAAGTTATCAATCTTTAAAAGATGCTTTATAGCACTCATATTTTCACCTCAAGTGTACTGTATAACTCCCCCTAGCTTCTTCCTCTTTTTGTTTACAAATTCTTTTACGTATCTCCAGCTTCTTGTGTTTAGTATATTTTTCTTCTCAGCCCATCCTCTCCTTGCCTGGGCTACCCCTAATTCCATATATGCAAAATTTCCAAGGTTATGGCTGTCTGTTGATATAACAAGCATAACCCCTTCTTCTACAGCCTTTCTTATCCATATATCATTTATATCCAGTCTCCTTGGCTGGGCATTTATTTCTAAAGCCGTTCCTGTTTCTTTTGCTTTTTTTATCACAGCATCCATATCAACAGGATACGCTTCTCTTATTCCAATAAGCCTTCCTGTTGGATGACCTATAACATTAACATACGGATTTTCCATAGCTTTTAATATTCTGTCTGTGTTATCCCTGTTAAAATGGCTGTGGACAGAAGCAACAACCCAGTCCAGCCTTGCCAGTATTTCATCGGGGAAATCAAGGGAGCCATCTATAAGAATATCTACCTCTGTTCCTATTTTTATAAAATCCCATCCCATCATTTTGTTCAGCATTCTTACTTCTTCTATCTCTTTTATTATCCTTTCCTCATCAAGTCCATGGGCAACCCTCTGGGACTTGGAATGGTCCGTTATCACTATATACTGGTATTTGTATTTTTGTTTCACAAACTCAGCTATATCCTTTATACTGTTTACCCCGTCAGACCATGTGGAGTGAATATGCATATCCCCTTTTATATCTTTTAGTTCAACAAGCTTAGGTAGCTTTTTTTCTAAAGCTGCCTCTATTTCTCCCCTATCTTCCCTCAGTTCCGGCGGTATCCATACCATTCCAACAGCTTCATAAACACTTTCTTCTGTTTCTCCGGCTATTTTTTCTTCTGTATCAGCTTTATAAACCCCATACTCATTTATTTTCAGTCCCTTTTCCTTTGCAATTTCCCTTAAATGGACGTTATGCTGTTTTGAACCTGTAAAATACTGGAGGGCTGCCCCCCACTCATCATCCTTAAATATACGAAGATCAACCTGCCTTTCTTTACCTTCAAACTTCATAACAACAGAGGATTTTTTCGGCCCCTTTACAAGGATTTCGTGAACCTCTGGAAGGGATGTAAAGTAATCCATTATTTTCATCCTGTTTTCATCGTCTGCTATAACAAGGATATCAAGATCTCCTATTGTCTCCTTTCTTCTTCTAACACTTCCAACAACCTCAATCTCCTTTATCTCTTTAAGTTCTTTCTTTAACTTTTCAACAAGATACCTTGATATTTGAAGTGCCTCCCAGAGGAGAATTCTTCTTTTTGAAAGTTCATACATTTGAAGTCCCTTCAGCATATTTTCAACTTTTTTAGGACCAAACCCAGGGAGGCTTTCTATCCGGCCGTCTTTTAAAGCTTTTATAAGTTCATCTTTTGTTTTTATACCAAGTTCTTCATAAATTCTCCTTAATGTTTTTGGACCAAATCCAGGAAGATCTATAAGTTCTATAAAATCCTCAGGAACTTGTTTTTTCAGCTCCTCATACTTCTGAATTTTCCCTGTGTTTACATACTCCTCAATTTTTGAAGCTATACTTGGACCTATTCCTTTTATCTGGTACAGCTTTCCGGTAAGGATATAGTTCCTAATATCATCTGGTAAATCCTCAATAATATGGGCTGCCCTCTGGTAAGCCATAGCCCTGAATCTGTCATCTAAAAACTCATAAATAGCAGCCATTTTTTTAAAAATATTTGCCAGGTCTTTATTTATGTTATACATCTAAAAACTCCTGCTTTTTAATATTAAATAAATAATCTGATATAAAATTAAACAAATCAAGGTAAAAATGTATTCCCTTTCTACGACAATTATCTTATATTTATGAAAAACAACATAACAAAACCTTGGGGGGATTTAGCAATGGGTAGCTTTTTTAAGGATGTGAGGAAACTTTTTATTTCCCTTGAAAATTCTAAAAATCACACATATGCAAAGAGGGGGAAAAATATCCTTTCTGTACTCAGCCACCTTCCTACAAAAAAGGCAAAAAGCATAAGCAAAAGGGCATCTTTTGTTGAAAGAAATGAAAATAGCCTCCTTGAAGAAGCTTTCAGAATACATATCAGGGATAGAAAAAAGAGATACAGGGATCCTTTCTCTGGTAAGGAGGAACTGTTTTTTATAGAACTTATATACTCTGGAGATGATATAGTGGTAAGGTGGCCTACAGGATACAGGGTTTTTGATTTTGAAGAAATTCCAGAAAAGAAGATCATAAAAGATATTGATGGGCTTTTAAGAAAAATGATTACAGATATTGAACTTCCTCCGGAAAAAGAGCTGTTTAGCCTGCAGTACAGGAAATATATTTCTTAAATTGCTTTTCCGTTAAAGAACTTTTCCCTTATTTTGGGAAGTACAAGAATAAGGGATATAAGGAGGAGAAGGATACCTGCAGCTATAAAGTAGTACTCCTTCGCCTCTTTAAAAAATGTTTCTGCTGCTTTTCCAAAAATATACCCAAGGGACAGGTATATAACAGCCCATACAAAAAGGGATATCATATTAAAAAACATAAACTTTAAAACACTAAATCCTGTTGCCCCCATAAGAACCATAGGTATTATTCTCATTCCATACCAGAAGCGGATTATAAATATAGACAAAACCCCATATTTTTTAAAAAGGTGCTTAACTTTCCTGTATTTTCTCCTTGTGTACTGGTTTTTAAGCAGAAACTCCCTGCCTTTCCACCTTCCAAGGTAAAAGTATATTATCTCGTGGAGAAAAGCCCCAGACATGGCAAATATAAGGGATTTTACAGGTTCAAGGAACTTCAGCTTTATAAAAAAGCCAACAATAAGCAGGAAAAGCTCCCCTTCTAAAAATGTACCTATAAAGACAGCTATGTATCCGTAATGCTGAAGGAAAGCTTCTAAATGCTCTATGACAGCCTCCGGTAATGGTATATGAAACTAAATTATTATACTAAGAATCAAGGTTATCTGCTTCCACCGCAGCGGTAATTTTTTCTGAAATATGTGGAATAGCTGCCCTTACCCTGACCCAGGCGGACATCATAGGAACGCCAATGGGATTTTCCCTGAATTCATCTTCAGCAATCTTTAATGCTTCAACAAAAGCTTCTACAGCCTCTATTTCTGCGTGTCTATCGTACTGGAGGCCGTTTATAAGGGAAAGGGCATTGTACTTTTCAACTGCGTATCTTGATTCCTGAATATACGTCATAAGAAGTGTTCTAAAGAATGCCTCTGAAAAAACAACCCCATCATGGGCTAAAACTCTAAAAAGGGTTTTTGCTATATCTGTTGCCATTTTTACAAGACCTTCTTTAGGATTTCCTTTTTCAAGCTTCTGGTGTTTATGTTCGTATGTTTCCATAACTTCAACCTGACATATTCTATTAAAAGATGTATTTTGATAAACTTCACTGAGCATAGATACTTCCAGTCCCCAGGTTGGTGATATTCTGATTCCCCTTGCAAGGGTTCTTATAAAGGCAAACTCCCCTGAAAGGGCATACCTGAAACTGTCTAAATATTCAAGGTACTGGTTATTTCCAAGTATCTTTTTTAAAGCCCTGATTAGAGGGGTATAAAATATCCTTGTAACCCTTCCGTAAAGCTTGTTTGTAACCCTTGCATAGTAGCCTTTGCTGTATTCAAAATCAAGTGCAGGGTGAACAACAGGATAAAACAGTCTTGCAGGAAGTTCCCTTGAGTAGTTAACAATATCACAGTCGTGGAGTCCTATAGCATAAGCAGAAGCATCAGAAAGGATATACCCAAGACTCATCCATACAGAACGTCCCTTTCCGGGAATACTTACATTAAAACCTGCTTCCTGAAGCTCTCTGTAGAGGGCCTGCATCCTTGGTCCATCATGCCAGATAACCCTCACCTCTGTAGGTATCCCAGACATTATATTTTTTACCCTTTTAAATTCCTCTTCCCCTGCCCTGTCAAGGGAAAGGACAATTTTATAAAGGTATTTTATCTTTTTTAGTTCCTCTACTATTTTCGGCATTGCAGGACCTTCAAACTCTGAGTAAAGAGCAGGAAGAAGAAGAACCATATTCCGCCTTTTTGAAAAAACCTCAAGTTCGTATTCTAACTCCTCTAACGGTCTATCATTTAGTTTTTGCAGGGTCGTGATTACCCCATTCTGAAAAAAATCTGCCATAAAATCCCTCCTTTATTTCCACAGATTTAATAAATACTGTTTATTTTCCTCAAAGAGATCGGCCTGCCACTGGTAAAATTCTTCAGCTTCTTCCTCTGTTTTGTTTTTCAATTGATTTATAGTTGAGGCAACCTTTCCGTTATACAGGGGGATCATGGTATTTAAAAGTTTAAATTTCTGTCTTGGGGTTATATGGAAATGATAAGCATACCTGTAAACAATTCTTATCCACGTTTCAACAGGCATTTCAAATCTATCAGGGTCTTCCTCCATAAAAAGCTTTTTAATAATGTTAAAATCTCTTTCTTCGAGGATTACTTTCCATACCCCTGCAAAGTTGTTGTACCCAATCTTGAAATACTCTATAAGTCCTTCCTTATCTATCTCAAAAGGCTCTGGTTTTGCCCCTATAAACTCTCCAAATATAGGCACAGACCTTGATCTGGTTATGTTTTTCCAGTAATCCTGATAAATCTCCATCAGGTTGAATATCGTTCCGACAACCTCCCGGTACATATTACTTAGATCCTTTGAAGGGTCCTTCTCGTGGTGAACTTTTGCCCCTAACCTCCCCTGGCATATTCTATAACCGTCAACTATCGCTGTTGTTGTCATCCATATATCAATACCAAATTTAGCCACATCTGTTTCCCATATATCCTTGTCAAGGAAATCTTTTATAAGTTTCTGGGACATACCAAAATCTCCGCCTATAGGCTGTCTTATTTTTACACCGTAAAGGGTTTGGGTTAAAGGATAGGCAATATTATTCGTTATTGTTCCATCAAATTTATACCTGAGATAGTAAGGGGTTACATAATCATACCCGCTAAACACAGGGCTAAGTATATTTTTAACCCACTCAGGGGTAATAGATTTTAAATCAGAATCAAATGTTGCAATAGCCTGGGCCTTCAAAAATCTTGCAGCCTCAAAAACAGCCCTTAATGCAGAGCCTTTTCCTGGGATACCCCTGTATATGGTAACGATCTTTTCTATATTGTACTGGCTAATATCAACAGCCTCAGCCTCTTCCCTTGTATCGTCTGTTGAACCTCCATCTGATACAAATATCAAAGCTTTTTTATCTGGATAATATTTTTCAAGTCCCTTTGCCACCGTTTCTATAACATGGGAAATTGTATCCTGGCTAAAGTAAGAAGGTATTCCTACAACAATATCCGCATATCCGATTTTTTCTATTTTTTTCCTGGCATCTTCCCTTAAAGCTGTTGAAAATCTGTAAGGGGGTAAAACATACATCTTTACTCTCCTACAATCATAATTGTTATATCCATAACATTTGTCCCAGTATATCCTGTAAAGATGAGGTTTCCTGTTTCCTTGAAAAAGTGATAACTATCGTTATTTTCCAGAAAACTGTCTATATCAAGACCTTTATCTAAAGCCCTTTTGTAGGTATTTTTGTCTATAAATGCACCTGCAGCATCGGAATTTCCATCTATGCCGTCTGTTCCCCCACTTAACAGGTATATTCCCCCTGTGTCTTTTATCTCCTTTAAAAACGAAAGGCACAGTTCCTGATTTCTTCCTCCTTTTCCAGAGCCTCTTACATTAACAGTTGTTTCCCCTCCAAACAAAAGACATACTGGAGGATTATACGGGTTTCCTGTTTTTTTAATCTCTTTTCCAATTGAGGATAAAACCTTTGCAACTTCCCTTGCTTCCCCCTTCAGCTGGGATGTTATTATGTGAGCTTTTAACCCCTCTTTCTGGGAAATACTCTGTGCCTGCTTTAGGGCTTTAAAATTATTCCCTACAATAAAATGTTTTATACGTGGATTTTCTTCCTTGGGTGTATCTGGTATTTCCCCTTTTAAACCTTTCTGGATAACAGTTTTAACAGAATAAGGGATATTTTCCCACAGGTTGTACCTTTGGAGGATATTCTTTGCATCTTTATAGGTAGATTTATCATAGTAAAGGGGGGCTGAACCTATGGTAAATAGATCATCCCCAACAACATCAGATATCACAAGAACTATCCCCCTTGCTTTTGTTGAATGTCCTAAACGTCCCCCTTTAATCTGGGATATATGCTTTCTTACAACATTTATATCTTCTATCGGAACACTTTTTTTAAGCAAAAGGTCTGTTAAAATTTTCAGGTCTTCAAGGGTGATAGGGGGAATAAGTTTTTCCACTAAAGAGGAACTTCCTCCAGACAGCAGATATATAAAAAAATCATTCTCAGAGAGGGATGAGATCTTTTCGTATAAAATATCCCCGGCTTTTAAACTGTTTTCATCAGGGACAGGATGAGAACCTTCCACAACCTCAATTTTTTTTAGTTTTTCTCTGTAATTACATATAACAACACCTTCCTTTATTTTTTCACCTAAAATCCCTTCTACAGCTTTTGCCATCTCAATGGAAGCTTTTCCGCTACCAAAAACATAAACCTTATCAGGTATGTAAAACTCTTCCCTTTCTATATGAAGAACTTTTTTATCAATTTTCACAGATGAATAGATAAGATTCTTAGGATGAACAGCCTCTACAGCTGACAAAAACATCTTTTTCAGAAGATCTACATAATCCAAGTATAAGCACCCCTAAAGGATGTAAATACTTTAAAGATAATAGGAATTAAGAGGTTAAGCAATAAGGTTATATCTTTTGATAATACTGAAAAACACCTCATTCCATCCTTTACTTCCTGGGTATGTGGATTTTATAAGGTTTGGAAGATGTATATCCGCGTATTCCCCTGTTTCTTTTTTTATAAGAACAGGTATATCCACAACCTTCAGCATAGGAAAATCATTTTCACTATCTCCTATACCTACCGTTTTAGCCCCTCTCCAGCTGTTTTCAAAAAATATGTGTGCTGTTTTTAAAACTGCCTTCCCTTTGTCCTGACTTTTACCTATGAGATGGTAAAATCTACCTCCTTTGGTAATTTTCAGACTGTATTTTGAAACCTCTGATTCAAGTTCAGGTAAAAGGGATGTATCCTCTATAATAAAAGGCTCACTAAATTCCCTTTTCTTTGCCAAAACAGCTTTTTCAGCTGGTAAGTCTGTCAGTTTTGAAATCTCAGATACAGACATATCCCCAAAACCCTTTACAGGAAACCTCTTTTTCAGCCTCTGGAAGATACTTCTTATATAGCTGTAATCAACTCCAAGTTTTATAACGACATATCCATCCTTTTTTTCACCTTCTAGGTTAAAGTTTCTGTACTTTTCAGGGAAAAATATGCCTCCACCATTTTCAACAATAAACGGCTCATTTAAAGAAAGCTCATTTAAAAGCTCCTCTACTTCCGCCCTTGTTTTACTTGTTGTTATGATAAGGGGGATTTTTTTATCTTTTATGTAATTCAAAGCTGGAAGGGCATCTTTGTAAGAGTAATCTGAATGGTTCAGTAAGGTTCCATCTAAATCTGAAAATACTATGAGATCCTTATTCAACAGGAACCCACCCATTTTCCCCTTTAACAAATTTTGTTTTATCCTGTATTGTGCATCTGTCCTCCCCTTCTAAAATGTCAGGACACTGGATTGAAACAAGAAGGAGCAGTGTTGTGTATGGAAGTGTTTTTAAAGGATTTTTTATCTTTTTTAATTCCCTTAGTTTATCTATGTCAAGAACAAGGTCAAACTGGTATTCAACTATGTAATAACCGTCCCTTGTTGGATAGCCGTTTATCCTTTTGTAGTTTTCTATTTTTCCTATTTTTGAGTACCTTTTTTCAATATACCTTATTACATCCTCATCTGAAGGTCTGCTATCACAGCTAAAGATCGTTAAAGAAAACAAAAGCAGAAAGATATAAAAAAAAGTTTTTTTCATAACCTCTCATCCCTTCTATATTTTGTATTTTGTTTTTAGATTTTCTTCTAACTTTTCGTAAATATCCGGATTTGTATCAAGGAAGTTCTTTACCTGCTGAACGTCCTTATCTCCTCTTCCTGATAAATTTATCACAACGATACCATCTTTGCCTATCTCTTTAGCTATTTCTACCCCCTTTATAACAGCGTGGGAACTTTCAAGGGCAGGGATTATTCCCTCTGTTCTTGATAAAAGTAAAAATCCTTCTAAGGCTTCCTCATCTGTTGCTGTTATATACTGGGCTCTTCCTATCTCTTTTAAGTATGCATGTTCAGGGCCAACACCAGGGTAGTCAAGTCCAGCAGATATGGAATGTGTATGTTCTATCTGTCCCCATTCATTTTGAAGGAAGTATGATTTCATTCCGTGTAAGACACCTATTGAACCTCCGTTTATACTTGCAGCATGCTGTCCTGTTTCTAAACCATAACCTGCAGCCTCTACACCAATCAGCTTTACATCCTCATCTTCTATAAATGGATAAAACATACCTATTGCATTACTCCCGCCGCCTACACAGGCAACAACTGCATCTGGAAGTCTTCCCTCTATTTCTATTATCTGTTCCTTAGTTTCCCTTCCTATTATAGATTGGAAATCCCTTACTATAACAGGAAATGGATGGGGACCAAGGGCTGAACCTATAACATAATGGGTTGTTTTTACGTTTGTAACCCAGTCCCTTAAAGCTTCATTTACAGCATCCTTTAATGTTCTGCTTCCGGATTTTACTACCTCTACCTTTGCCCCGAGAAGCCTCATCCTGAAAACATTCAATGCCTGCCTTTCTGCATCTTCCTCCCCCATATAAACAACACATTCCAAACCAAAAAGGGAAGCTGCTGTTGCTGTTGATACTCCGTGTTGTCCAGCCCCTGTTTCTGCTATTATCCTTCTTTTCCCTAACTTCTTTGTTAGAAGAACCTGTCCTAAAGTGTTGTTTATCTTGTGGGCCCCTGTATGTAGAAGGTCTTCCCTCTTCAGATATATTTTTGCTCCACCTACAGCCTCTGTAAGCCTGTGGGCATAATACAGAATTGATGGTCTTCCGGCATATTCCTGGAGGTAATAAACCAGTTCCCTCTGGAAATCTCCATCTTTTTTAATTTTTTCATACTGCTCTTCAAGTTCTTCAAGTGCAGGTATAAGCGTTTCAGGTAAAAATTTTCCTCCAAATATCCCAAAATACCCTCTTTCATCAGGATATCTGTATTGCATTTTTTCTCCTTAAAATGTTTTAGTAATTTATATTAACAGTTCTTCCACCAAATTTGTTAACATTCACCAGGTTTCCTTCACAGTCTATATCTGGGGCTGTTCCCCTTACAAAAAGAATATACTTCCCAGGGCAGGTTTCATTTGCCACAAGGTTTGTTTCAGGGTCTATAGGAACGTAAATATCCCCCCTTGGAATTGGAAAGTCTGCTACCTTTTTTCCTGAGTGGGCTGCAGCCATAAAATCTATCCACACAGGGAGGGCAGCTGCTGAACCTGTCATTCTTCTTCCAATTCTCTTTTTAACATCGTATCCTACCCATACGGCTGTTGACAGCTGTGTAGAAAAGCCTATAAACCAGGCATCTGTATAGTTGTTTGTGGTTCCTGTCTTTCCAGCGACCGGAAAACCTAAAACCCTCGCTTTTCTTCCGGTTCCTTCCTTTATAACCCCTTTTAGTAAATCTACTATAACGGCGTTTTCCTCCTTTGGAATAACAGGAAAGCATATAGGTTCATGCTGGTAAACAATATTTCCTTCCTTATCTACAACCTTCTCTATGAAGTAAGGTTCACATCTAGTCCCCTGATTTGCAAAAGTGGAATAAGCTGAAGCCATTTCTAGAGGTGATATATCTGCGCTTCCTAAAACAAGGGAAGGGACAGGGGGAAGATATGATTTTATGCCGAGTTCCTTTGCAAATTTTATAACCGGCTTTATTCCAATTTTCATAAATAGATTAACAGAGGCAGCATTAAGGCTGTGGGTTAAGGCGTATCTTAATGTAACATCTCCTCTGTACTCGTGGTCGTAATTTGAAGGTAGCCATTCTTCTTTTTTTTCTGGATCCCATATAGGAAGAGGTTCATCTTTTATTTTTGTTATCTGGGTATATCCGTCTAATATAGCTTTTGCATAAACAAAAGGTTTAAATGAGGAACCTACCTGTCTTTTTGCCTGTACAGCTCTATTAAACTTTGATTTTTCAAAATCATAACCACCTACAACAGCTTTTATTGCTCCTGTTTTGGGATCAATTGATACTAAAGCCCCCTCAAGGTAAGGAACTAACTCAAATTTATCTTCCTTTAAGTATCTTACATAAACAGGTAAACCTATCCTCAGATATCTTTTACTTCCCCTATAAGAAAAGTATCCCCTGTACTTATCAACTGTTATCCAGATTTTTCTCTTTTCTATCTTTTCTATAAGGCCTATGTATATCTTTCCTTCCTCAAGTTTATCAATTTCTTGATTCTGGTAAGCTTCTTTTAGCTTTTCAATTTCATCTTCCCCCATCTTTGGAAAACCAACCCTTGACTGGAGCCTCTCAAGATGATCCTTTATAACCATAGAGGCGGTTATAAGTAAGTTTTTATCAACTGTTGTGTATATCTTATAACCACCTTTGTAAAGCTCTTCCAGTCCAAAATGTTCTTTAAACCACCTTCTTACCATTTCTGTGAAGTAATCTTTTACCTGTTCCTCATCTTCCTTATAACTTTTTAATACAATTGGAGTTTCCCAGCATCTTTTTGCTGTCTGTATGTCTATATAGCCGTCTTCAAGCATTCTTTTTATCACAAGATTTCTTCTTTTTGTTGCAAGCTCCAGATTTCTGTAAGGGTCATATCTACTTGGGGCTTTTGGTAAAGCTGCTAATGTAGCCCCTTCACAGACATCTAACTGCCAGACATGTTTACCAAAGTATGTTCTTGCTGCTGCTTCAATTCCATAGGCACCGTGGCCTAAATATATCTGATTAAGATACATCTCCAGTATTTTGTCTTTTGGATAAACTTTATTAAGCTTTATTGCAAGTACAATTTCTTTAAATTTTCTTGAAAAACTCCTTTCTGGAGTTAAAAAAAGATTTTTAATAAGCTGTTGGGATATTGTGCTTCCCCCTGCTACAATACGGCCTTCTGTAATATTTTTAACCGCTGCCCTGAATATACCGGCTACATCTATACCTGGATTTTCATAAAATGTTTTATCCTCTATAGAAACAAAGGCATCCTGAACGTACTTTGGAATTTTGTCAATAGTTACGTAAAGTCTGTTTTGTATATAGAATTTTGTTAAAATTTCCCCATTTGCATCATAAACATAAGAAACCTCAGCAGGTTTCCATTCTTCAAGTTTTCTAACATCAGGAAGATCCTGTATGTTTTTGTAAACAAACAGGGAAACAAAAACAGCTACACCGCTAAAAATAAAAATAAACAAAAAAAGCAGGGTAAATTTTATATATTTCAGCAACTTTCCTCCAGCTTCCATAAAAATACATTATTAAACAATTATAAAATAATCCAGTTTATCAGGTATTGTAGATTATGAATGTTCCTCTACCCATTTATAGGCAAGATACGCCATTACAGAAACACCTATAGGAAGGACATCTTCATCTATGTCAAATAGCGGACTGTGGAGGGGGGCTGTTATACCCTTTTCTTCATTTCTTGTCCCAAGTCTGATAAATGTTCCAGGAACTTTCATAAGATACTCCGCAAAATCTTCTCCCCCCATACTTGGATTTTCAAGTTCAACAACATTTTCCTCTCCAAGCAGGTCTTTCATCATACCAAGGGCAAATTTTGTTGTTTTTTCATCATTTATTACTGGAGGAGTTCCGTGTTTGTACTTAAATTCATAAGCTGCCCCATAGGCAAGGGTAACCCCCCATATTGTATGTTCCATCCACTTGGGTATCTGGTCCCTGAGCTCTAAACTCAATGTTCTGACAGTCCCTCCCATTTCTATCTCATCTGGTATTATGTTGTCTGCATAACCTCCCTGTATTCTTCCTATAGTTAGCACAGCAGGATGTAAAGGATCAACTTTTCTGCTGACTATATGGTGCAGGGAGTTTATAACCTGAGCCCCAACGAGAACAGGATCAACCCCAAGGTGTGGCCTGGAGGCGTGGGCACCTTTTCCCTTTATTTTTATATGGAAAATATCAGAAGAGGCCATCATATGACCTATTTTTGTTCCTACTTTTCCAGCAGGAAGCTCAGGAAACATATGGAGACCAAAAATAGCTGAAACATCTGGATTTTCTAAAACACCTGCCTCCACAAGTTTCTTAGCTCCTTCACAATCCTGCCTTTCTTCACACGGCTGAAAAATAAGTTTTACATTACCCTGGAGATGATCTTTAAGCTTAACAAGAACCTTTGATGCCCCCAGTAGTATGGCAGTATGGGCATCATGTCCGCAGGAATGCATAACATTTGGAATTTTTGATGCATACGGCTTTCCTGTTTTTTCCTGCATTGGAAGGGCATCCATATCTGCCCTTAATGCAACAGTTACATCATGCTTCCCTTTTATAATACCAACAACAGCCGTTGTTCCACCAAAGTTTTCTATAACCTCATCTACACCAAACTCCCTTAATTTTTCTGCAACAAATTTTGCCGTTTTTTCCTCCTGGGAAGACAGCTCAGGGTACATATGTATATATCTTCTCCAGCTTATAACTTCTTCTTTTATCTGGTTTGCAAGTTTTTTTATCTCTTTTTTTGCATCTATATGGACAGACATAAATCATCTCCTTCCCTGTGTTTTTACAAAATTATAATAGATTAGTTTTCACTTACTTTTTTATGATTTTTTACAAATACACTGTATAGGGCAGGTATTATAAAAAGTGTTAAAACCATTGAAGAAACAATGCCACCAATCATAGGGGCTGCAATTCTCTGCATTACCTCCGAACCTACCCCCTGAATATACATTAAAGGTAAAAGACCTGAAAGAATTGTTAAAACAGTCATAATCTTTGGTCTAACCCTTAAAACAGCCCCCTCGTATATCCCTTCAAAAATAGCTTCCTTTGTTTTTTCCTTTTTGTTTTTTACTGCATTTTCTATATACATAACCATAACGATAGCCGTTTCTACAGCTACACCCATAAGGGCAAGAAATCCAATAACAACCGCAATACTCATATTAAAGTTCAGATAATACAGGTATATCAGCCCCCCTATAAGTGCAAAAGGAAGGGAAAGAAGGACAATAAATGTATTTTTCAAACTTTTAAAGGTTATATAAACAAGAAGAAATATAATGATTAAGGTTAAAGGGACCACAAACAGAAGTTTTTCTTTTGCTTTTTTTAGATACTGGCTTTGTCCAGACCATTCTAAAAATATCCCTTCAGGGAAATCTATATCAGCAAGCAGTTTTGAAGCTTTTTTTACATACCCATCAGGGGTTGTTTCTTCTGAAGGGGTTATGTAGATATATATAACTTTCATTCCCTTTTCTGATTTTAAAACAGACGGACTTTCCTTATAGTAAATATCGGCAACCTCCTTTAAAGGTATGTAAAAACCTGCAGGGGTTAATACTGGTATATTTTTAATACTCTCTACATTATTTCTAAAATCAACAGGAAGCCTCACAAGTATAGGATACCTTTCAAGACCTTTATAAAAAGTGGCTATCTGCTTTCCACCTATAAGGGATTGTATAACCAACTGAATATCATCAACAGTCAGGCCGTATCTTGCTAAGGATTCCTTTTTTATATCTATGTTCAGGTAATAACCTGTTGATACTCTATCGGCAAAAACAGAAACTGTTTCTGGAATCTTTCTCAGTAGATTTTCAATTTTTAAGGCGTAATTTTGAAGCTTGTTTATATCGTCCCCATACAGCTTTATACCTAAGGGTGTTCTTATACCTGTTATCAGCATATCAATTCTTCCCCTAATAGGGTACGTCCAGCTATTTGTAAGTCCGGGTATTTTAAGCTTCTCCTCCATTTGCTCCATAAGATCTTTAAATGTAATTCCCTCCCTCCAGTACTCTTTTGGTTTAAATGTAATGATTGTTTCAATCATTGATAAAGGAGCAGGATCTGTTGCTGTTTCTCCCCTGCCAGCTTTACCAAAAACTGTATCAACCTCTGGAAAGGAAGCTAAAATTTTATCTGTAATCTGGGTTAGCTGTTTTGCCTGATTTATTGATATCCCTGGAGGTGTTACAGGCATATACATAAATGTTTCTTCATTCATCATAGGCATAAATTCCCAGGAAAATTTCTTGTAAAGGGGATACAAAGCTCCAATTGATAAGATAGTTAAAAAAAGAATGAAGTATCTTAGCTTTATAGACAGCTTTATCAGCGGGGAATAAACGGCTAAGATAAGTCTATTAATAGGGTTTTTCTTTTCAGGAAAAATCCTCCCTTTAATAAGGAAAACCATTAAAACAGGAACAAGGGTTACAGCAAGTATAGATGCAGACAGCATTGTAAAGGTTTTTGTATATGCTAAAGGTTTAAAAAGCTGTCCTTCCTGACCAGAAAGTACAAAGACAGGTAAAAAAGAAACAACAATTATAATAAGGGCAAAGAAAACAGGCTTTGCTACCTGTTTCACAGAGTTTATGATAACCTCTATCCGCTCCTTTTCTGTTATTTTTCCTTTTTTGTTTACCAGTGCTTCTAGATTTTTATGGGCATTTTCAACCATGATAATAGCTCCATCAACAATTGCCCCAATGGCAATAGCTATTCCACCTAAAGACATGATATTGGATGTTATCCCGAATAACTTCATAAAAAGAAATCCAGATAAGACGGCAATAGGTAAGGTGATGATAATAACAAGGGAGCTTCTTAAGTGGAGCAAAAAGATAAAAACAACCAAAATGACAACAATACTTTCTTCAAAAAGGGCTTTTTTTAATGTATTTACTGCCTTTTCAATAAGCTGGGAGCGGTCATAGGTTGTGATTACTTTAATATCCTCTGGAAGTAAGGACTGGATATCTTTCAATTTTTCTTTTACCTTCTGTATAACAGAATATGCATTTTCCCCAAATCTCATTACAACAATACCACCGACAACCTCCCCAAGACCATTTAAATCAGCCATACCCCTCCTCGGCATAGGAACAGCTTCAACCTGGGCTACATCTTTAATCTTTATTGGGATATTACCTTCAGTTGTTTTAACAGTTATATTTTTTATTTCCTCTATATTCTTAATGTATCCTGTTCCCTGGATAATAAACTCAAAACCATTTTTTTCTATAACTCCTCCCCCTGTATCCCTGTTATTTTTCCTGACTGCCGATATAAGCTCTTTAAGGGATATCTGATATGCCCTTAATTTTTCCTGATCAACAGTTATCTGATACCCTTTAACAAAACCTCCAACTGAGGCAACTTCAGAAACCCCATCTACCCCCAAAAGTGCGTACTTTATGTACCAGTCCTGTAATGTTCTTAACTGCCATAAATTTCTCTTTTCTGAAAAAAGTGCATATTCGTAAATCCATCCAACCCCTGTGGCATCAGGTCCAAGGGTTATTTCAGCAGAAGGGGGAAGTTTATCCTTTATCTGGGAAAGATACTCAAGGACTCTGCTTCTTGCCCAGTATATATCTGTTCCTTCTTTAAAAATTACATATATATTTGATGTCTCAAAGGAAGATATTCCCCTTACTGTTTCTATATCTGGAGAAGATAAAAGGGTAGATACAATAGGGTATGTAAGCTGATCTTCAACAACAGATGGAGACTGCCCCTGCCATTTCCCCTGGATAATAACCTGTGGAGGGGAAAGGTCCGGGATAGCATCTAAAGGGGTATTTTTTAATCCCCATATGGAAGCACCTACAAAAAGCAAAACAGAAGTAAAAATCACAAACTTATTTTTTACAGACCAGAGCACTACCTTTTCAATCATATTCCACCTAATGGTGATGCATGTGCATCATTTGATGTTTGTTTTTTTCTTTTTTATACAGACCCCTAAGCTGTGCATCTGCATCAAGGAGAAATAAAGATGAGTTTGCTACAACCATACCCTCATGTAAACCTTCCTTTATTTCATAAAAACCATCTGCATAAATTCCAAGTTTCACATACACAGGCTGGAATATCCCTTTCTTTTTTTCAATAAATACAACCTGCTTCTTCCCTGTGTTTATTACAGCTGTTTCCGGCAGAACAAGCTTTTCACCTAAAGGGATTTTCAGATACACCCTTCCATACATACCAGGAAAAAATCTATTATCCCTATTATCAACAACTACCCGTACATCTAAAGTTCTATTTTTCTCATTTAGCATCGGATATATATAATCTATCTTTCCTTCTATAGACCTATCAGGATAAGATTCAAATGTTATCAGTACTTTTTGACCTTCACGGACAAAAGAAATGTCCCTTTCATATATTTTCAGTATCAGCCAGAGCTTTTCATGTTTTGCAATCCTCATTATAGGTTCCCCTGCTTTTACCTTTGATCCTAAATAAACAAACTTTTCCATAATCCAGCCGTCATAGGGGGAGTAAAGTGTTACAGATTTTAGTACTTTTTTTGTCTTTTTAAGTTTTTCTATCTGGTGGGGAGGAATATCCCAGTATAAAAGTTTTTTGTATGCGGCTGTATACATATCTTCAGCACTTTTTTTCAAAATCGGATCATCCACATCCTCCATTTCTTTAAGATACTGGTAAGCCCTTAAAAATTCCTCCTGTGCTGATATGAGTTCTGGACTGTATACAGACAGCAGAGGTTGTCCCTTTTTTACATACTTTCCTGTAAAATCACCGTAAAGCTTTTCAACATAACCGTCTATTTTAAATGTTATATCCTTGATATCTGTTTCAGGATGGTAAAGATCCCCGTATGTGCTTATAGTTTTGTATAAAAACATTTTTTTAACAGTAGTTGTATCTATGTTAAAAAGCTGCTTTACTGTAAAGGGGTTTGATGCTGTACCCTTATCCTCTGGAAGCTTTTCAGACTGGGGAATGTATTTTTCTTTTATTAAGAACCTTTCAAGCAGATCATAATTTACAAAAACAGCCCCTGCAAGAACCCCTATGATAAATGTAAAAACAGCTATTAAAAACTTCACTTTATTTCCCCTATCATAGACTTTATTTTTAACAATGCGGTATGAAACCTTACCTTCTCTTCAATAAACTCCTCTTTTATAGACAGAATTTCCTTTAAAACAAACAAAACATCAACCATATTTTTTCTTCCAACCTTAAACTCCGACAGAACCGTTTCAAATGCGTGCTGGGTCTGTTTTATGAGTATCTTAAGAATTTTTAAAGTTTCTTTAGATTCCTCTGCTGTTATATAGTTTTGCCTGAGTTTTTTTTCAATAGAAAGCAGAATATCTTCCCTCTCCTTTTTAAGGGTATTTTTAACTTCCTTTTCCATAAGAACAAGGGATAAATACTTTCTTTTATTAAGAAACGGCAGATTAAAAGAAATTCCTAAAGATATATAATCGTTAAAATTCTTTCTGTAAAAGTAACGTCCTGAAACGGTGAAATCTGGATATATTGAGAGTTTTGACAGTTCAATTTTTCTGTCCTGATATTTTATCTTATTATCAATTACCTTTATTTCAGGGCTGTTTTCAATCTTTTCAATGTATCTTTTTAAAGGATCTAATACCTCTTCAGGAAGAGAAAAATAAGGAATTTCAAATGCTTCCCCTGCCAGATAAAAAAGATGTTCCTTTTCCTTTTCTAAAAGCCTTTTTATTTTTATCTCCCTTTTTTTAAGAAAGGTGTAGTATATCTGGCTGTTTAAAATATCACTCTGGGAATTTTTCCCTACACTGTAGGTGATATTTGAAAGCTCTATTATCCCCTGTGATATTTTTTTGAAGTTTTTTATAAGGTTGAGTTTCTCCCTGTAGAGCCATATTTTATAAAGGGATTTTAATGCTTCCTCTAAAACCCTCTGTTTTTTTAAAAGATACTCTGCCTGTGTCTGTGAAAATAGTGTATCAACCAAATCCCCTTTAGCTTTCAGTTTTTTCAAGAAGGGAAACTTCCATGACAAACCAAAGGAAAGGCTCTGCATCGGTTCTATATTTCTATCTAAGGGTCTGTAAAAAAGCTGTATATCATTTATAGAAAGATGGAAATATGGATCAGGAAAAGAGGTTTCGTAGGTTTTCTTAAATTTGTAAACCTTTAGCTTACCTTTTATAACCTTAAGCTGGGGGTTATTTTTCTCAACTTTCTGTAGTATTTCCTGAACAGTTTCTGCCTTGCTACATGCTGTAGTAATAAAGATTAAAAATATAATCAGAATAAGCATCACATCTCTCCGCAGAAGCAGGTTTTAAATACAAAAGAAAGCAGGAAAAAAATAAAAAATGCCGAAGGTAATAAAAAATAGATGGAAAATTCAGGTCTTTTCCCTTCAAGTATAAACTCAAATCTGCGGTTTATATATCCTCCTGCCAGAGGTATATCCCCCTTTATCTTTGACTGGTAGAAGTTTAGAAGTAATTCTGCATACCTTAACCTGTCTGTATCAACAGACATATCAGCCTCAATTTCCTTAAGCAGAAAAAAGTTTTCTTTCATCTTTTTTGAAAATGGAAATAGCTCAGCAAATACAGAAAATAAGAAAAACTTTAAGCTGTCCCTGTGTTTAAAATGAGCCTTCTCATGGGCAAAGATAATTTTTTTGTCCTCTTTTGGAAGATTTAAAGTATCCTTTGAAAAAACAAGTTTCCTTGAAAAAAGACCTATATTAAAGGCTGTATATCCTTTAAAATCAACAATGATTATATTTTTAATTTCCTTTATTTTTGCTGTTTTAATACAGCTTTTTATCTGGATGTACTTTTTTATATGGAAATACCCTTTTAGAAAGGTTTTTGTTAAAAAGTAAAGAACAAATGGAAAAGACAGAAGGTAAAAATATATATGAACGTGGTTGATAAAAAAGCTGTATCTGTCCATTGAAAAGTAGCACGTTTCCAGATCTTCAAGCCAGAATTTTATATTTGAAACAAGATACAAAAAGTACAGAATGTATAAAAATCCAGCCCCAATAGTAAGATAAAAAATATAATCACTTCTCCTCATCTTTTGCTTTTCTCTCTATAATCTCTTTGAGCTTTCTTAATTCATCTTTAGAAAGATTTTCCACTGTTCCCTCAAAAGCTGCTATCGTAGCTTCAGGATTAGACTTTATTAAGTCTGATAAAACTTTCTGGGTAATGATTTTTTCAAATTCCTCCTTAGAAACTACAGGAAAATACCTGTAGCCTTTTCCTTCTTTATCCCTTGTTAAATATCCCTTTTTATAAAGTCTATCAAGAATAGTCATTACAGTTGTATGAGCTAAATCTTCTTTTAAGGAAGCTCTTACTTCCCTGACTGTCCCACTTCCCCTTTTCCAGAGTACTTCCATTACCTTTTCTTCCAGCTCACCAAATGGGGAAGGCTTATTTTTTTTAAATTTTAATGTTTTAAATCCCTTTTTTAAAAATTCAAACATACTGCACCTCTACAGGTTAAATCCAAAAGTTGCTTTTTCTTCACTGGAACCTTTTTTTACAAATATTGTTATCTGCCAGGTTCCCCCCATATTAAGATTAACATCACTTTCAAAATACCCATTTCTTTTTTCCACTGGATAGTCAAAACTCATCTCTGGCATTCCCGGCATTGGTGGCATATACCCATTTACAAAAACATTTACATCATCTTCAGGGTTGCCTTTCTTATCATACACAAAGATTTTCCATTTATTTATCCCTACAAAAGGCGGTCTTTCCGAAACAACAACAATTTTGTAACTGTCTGTTTCAAGCTCCTTTTTATAAGCCTCCTTCTTTTGACATGAAATAAAAATAAAAAGAAATGCAAATCCTAAAGTGAAGATTTTCTTCATCTTTACCTCATTTACTATAAATTGTAGTATTTAGAATATATACAGAAAATAAAATGCTGTCAATCCTGACCAGAATAAACGGCAAAAATCCTATCAACAAGAATATACTCAATACGATTGTCCCCTGCAGGGGCTATCCAGAGGACAAGTTCAGAATTACCTGCAAATCTTCCTATATAAACTGTTTTGTACTCCCCATCGTAAAAATCTTCTAAAAAAGCCTCTTTCTCATTGTCAGCCGGGTAAACCCCATATCTAAAAGCTTTTATACCCTGTGGATCTATACCTTCATTAGCTTGAACCCGTATTACAAAATAAATATCCCATTTCCCTTCAGGAAGATCTTTTAAATCAAGTTGAACAGCCCAATCTGTTTTCCACCCGGCAACAGCCACAGCAATACCGTTTGATGCATATCTGTCCTCTATAATGTCTCCACAGCAAATCTTCATAGAAAATTCTTGAAAATCTATCCACCTGGAGGTTGTAACAGTATCAGGTTTTATGGGGCTTTTAATTGAAACAGGTATATTTTTTAAGTCCTCTACACTCCCATTTTCAGAATACCTGGAGATTTTATATGTGTCTATTTTTTCTAAAACACTTTCTTTTGCCTGTCTAACAATTTCCGTATTTGAAAATTTTTCCTGATTAAGGAGGATTGCTGTATTTACACTAAATATAAGTCTGTCAATATGTTTTTGGAGCAGTTTTTCCTTTTCTTTTGCCCTTTTTAGCAAACCTAAAAGTTCCATCAAAAGATCTGTATCAAGGTATGTAGGGGGAGTTTTAACAGAGAGGATAATTCTGGGATCTTTAACATATCTGTATAAGGTATCTATATATTTCTCTACTTCTTCAGCTCCTTTTCCGTAGTAATAATGAAGAAACGTTTCTAAAAGATTATCAACGTTTAACCGGGGGTTCCACAGAAGTTTTGAAAACAGCCAGCTTTTCAGCTCCACCATATCACTTCCGTATGTATTGTAAGCCCCCTGTAAAAAAACACCTTTTATTTCCTTTTTACTTGAGAAATACTTAATATCATCTGCTACCTGGTATATGTTAGGAAACGGAATCAGGTAGTTTCCAAAATTTGCAATATAATGCCAGATAAAAATGTAATCTGTTATACCAGTCCACTTTTCAAGATCCCTTAAAATATACGTGTTATTTCTTATTAATAAAGGTTTTGAGAAATCAGCATCTATTGTTGAAAAAAATATTCCCATGTTTTCTGGAAGTTTAGGATATTTTTTTGGAGGTTTTCTGCTCCACTGATAAGCAAGGGCAAGAAATTTTACATGGGGATACTCTTCCCTTAACCCTTCAGCGATGTATCTGACAAAATCTATATAAGGGGTAGAAGGGGCACCTCCTTCATTTATTCTCTTTAAACTTGAACTATTTCTACAGTAATCATTAATATCATTTGTGGAAATAAGCAGATGAAGGTTCTCTAAATCCCTGTGTCTTGAGAGAATTCTATCTGTATTTATCCTTGCAATCTCTTTAACTTCATCGTTAGTAAAATCAAGCTGATTCCCACAGAAATATTCAGGATCGGTTTTTTGGTATCTTTCCTTAGGGACTATATCATTTAAAGAAACTGTCAAAATAAAAATATTTCCGTACTTTAAAGGTCTGTTTTCCCTGTGTCCTAATCTTCCGTTTAACCTCAAGACTTCTGCAAAATCTGGATCATCAAGTTCTTTTACAAAAATTTCCCTGTATAAAAACGACGGATTTTCTTCTACATCAATACGATCTATATAAAATTTCTCTGGAACATGTATAAAATCCTGTGATAAAAATACAAAACCCAGCTTTTCCAGAAGAAAATACGTTCCGTATATAAGTCCCTGGGGGGTTTTTGAGATAACAAGTATATTTTCATCAAGTTTTGTTATCCTAAATCCATCTGGGGAAAGGCTGTCTGTGGAAAATCCAAAACAGTGATCTTTACACACAAATAAATATAATCCCTTTTCCTCTATTTGGGGTTCATCTAACATGTAGTACTCTAGAGAAATACCTGGTATTCTCTGGAGATTTTCCTTTAGCACAGAACCGGCCTTTTCCAGATTTGTGAAGATTTTATATTGGGAGATATTCTTCTCAGTAATTGGATACCCAAAAAGATTAAAAAACAAAAGTAACTGAAACAGTATAACCAGCCTAACCACGGCCCAACCTCATTATTAATCTATTATTAATATTTTAATAAAAATTTCCTTAAAAATATCAGGGAAATAGTAGAAGGTATCTGTTAAACTTAAAAAAAACGCCAGGGGGTTTAAATGGAAAAGTTCAGGCTGGAAAGGTTTTATCCCCAGAAATTAGAAATAGAAATCACGGCGCAGCAGCTTGTTTCTATGTTCCCTGTAGAAATTCAGGAACACCCATTTATGGGGGAAATAAAAAGGGTATGGAAAACAAAAGAAAAAACCTTTAGCGTAGATTCGGTGGAAAAAGAAGATGTTTTAAATCTTTCCAAAGATAAAAAGCATCTACAGGTTAAGAGGGAAAAACTCCTTCAGATACTTTCAGAAATTGATAAATTTGAGATAGTGCTCTTTTATGAAAATAAGGAGGATATCTACAAAGTAGAAAAAATAAAAGGGTAGAAAGATGTACAACTGGAACAGAATATTTAAAGAAATAAAAAAACATAAAAAAGAACTTATCCTTGGACATATAATTGCCCTTCTTGCAATAAGCGTAAGCGTTCCAACCCCCCTTTTTTTACCTTTAATTGTTGATGAAGTTCTACTAAACAAACCAGGTATATTTACACAGACCTTTGACAGTATTTTTGGGAAAGGAACCCCATTCACATACACCCTTGCAGCTTTAATAATTGTTCTTTTTATGAGGTTTATGTTTTTTGTTTTTAATGCCCTCCAGGCAAAGATTTTTACAAAAATATCAAAAAATGTTACCTACAGGATAAGGGAGGATCTTTTAAATCATTTAAAAAAAGTATCTATGGCGGAGTTTGAAACTGTAGGAAGCGGTTCTATATCTTCAAAACTGATAATAGATGTAAACACTATAGACGATTTTATTGGTAAGACTGTCAGCAGGCTTATTATATCTGTTTTAACTATACTGGGGGTTGCTGTAGTTCTTCTTATTATCAACTGGAAGTTAGGAATTTTGATAGTCCTTCTTAATCCTGTTGTTATTTACTTTACCACCATTGTAGGAAGAAAAATAGGAAAACTTAAAGGGATAGAAAATAAAGCTATAGAAACATTTCAGGAGACATTAACTGAAACATTAGATCTGTTCTGGCAGATAAGAGCAAGCAATCGGGAAGAGAGTTTTATACAGAATGTAATAAAAACGGCAAAAAATGTTAGGGAAACGGCTATAGAATTTGGGTGGAAAAGCGATGCTGCCGGAAGATTATCAATGCTAATTTTCCTTGCAGGCTACGAGATTTTCAGGGCCACAAGTATCCTTTTCGTGGCTTATTCAGATCTTTCAATAGGCCTGATGCTTGCAATATTTGGGTACTTATGGGTAATGATGACCCCTGTTCAGGAACTTCTTGGTATCCAGTACTCTTTCCACTCTGCCACTGCTGCCTTAAACAGGATAAACAGCATCTTTAAAATGAAAAAAGAACCTGAATATCCCCATATTTTAAACCCCTTTAAAAATCAGGAAACGGTATCTATAAAAGTTAAAGATGTATATTTCTCCTATGATGGGGTAAATAACGTTTTAGAGAACATAAACCTTACAGCTGACAAAGGAAAAAAGATTGCCATCGTTGGGGCAAGCGGATCTGGAAAAACCACTTTAGCCCATATAATGGTAGGCTTTTACCCTGTTGAGAGGGGAGATATTCTTTATGATGGTATCTCTGTCAAAGAAATAGGTCTTGATGTTGTCAGAGAACATGTTTCCCTTGTTTTACAAACCCCAATGATGTTTAACGACACATTAAGATTTAACCTGACATTAGGGAAAGACATACCAGATTCAAAGATCTGGGAAGCTTTAGAGATTGCCCAGTTAAAGGATTTTGTTGAACAATTACCAGATAAACTAAACACCCTTATAGGCAAAAATGGAGTAAGGCTATCTGGAGGACAAAAACAAAGGGTTGCAATAGCAAGGATGATTTTACAAAACCCTAAAATTGTTATCCTTGATGAATCCACATCTGCCCTTGATACCCAGACAGAGTATAAGCTCTTTAATGCCCTTCAAAAATACCTGAAAAACAAGACGACAATCATAATTGCCCATAGACTTTCAACAGTTCAGCAGGCTGATTATATCTACGTTTTAGACAGAGGAAGGATTGTTGAGGAAGGAACCCATCAGGAGCTTATCTCAAAGGAAGGTTTATACAACCAATATATGAAAATGCACTTTTTTGAATCATAAAAAAAGGCGGTCTTAAGACCGCCTTAAAGATTAATGGACATTTTTCCAGATTTTCTTCTTCCATGCATAAGTAAGTCCAACCATCACAAGCATATAAAGAAGAACATACAGACCAACCTTTTGTCTTTGTTCTTTATGGGGATCTGCTATCTCTTCAAGATACTTTACAATTTCATGCTGGGATTCTTCGTCTATTCCAAGTCTTGGCATTGAAGTTCCGTGGAGAACTTTACCTGGTCTGTTAATAAATGCATGTAGGTATTCTTCCCCTTTTGCTTTGTAAATAATAGATAAATCTGGGGGAACTTTTCCAAGGTACTTTTTCAGATTTTCAGGTGGTGTTTCTGCATAAATTTTCTGGTATTTTATGCCGTGACATCTAACACAGGCTTCTATTGTTTTTTCTTTTGGGGTCATATCTTTCTTAGCTATAGCCTTAAGGTAAGCTGTAATATCAGCTGCCTGCTGGTCGTTTAGTCCTAAAGCTGGCATAGCAAACTTAGGGTTTTCAGTAGCTTTTTGAGGATCTTTTAAAAAGTTTATAAGGAATTTCTCATCCATTACAGCAGCTATATTTGATAAATCTGGGGGAACAACCCCAAAAGAAGCCGCTGCAGTCTTAGGATCCATAGGAGCTTTTATTCCTTCCACTTTAATACCGTGGCAGGAAGTACAGAACATTTTTGTTGCTTCTTTACCTTTTGCTGGGTCTCCAACTTTAACAGCAGGTTCAGGTAAATCAGAGAATTTAAAATCAGGAAGGTTGTACTTCTTTATTGCCTCTTCAACTTCCTTATGCATGATGCTGTGGGCTAAAGGTTCTATTCCCCAGTAACCAATAAGAACTAAAACAACTATAACTAAAAGTATTTTTAACTCCTTCATTACTGTCCACCTCCACTAGCCACCTTCTTTTTCTCTATAGCAGAGATTATTGGTAAAGAGAAGAAGAATACAAAATAAACAATTGCACCAACAAAACCAAGCCATGCGTACAATCCTGTTGGTGGAAGCTTACCAAGGATTGTTAAGAATACAAAATCCACAACAAAAATCCAGAACATAATTCTAAATAGAGGTCTGTGTTTTCCACTTATAATAGGTGATCTGTCAAGCCAAGGTAAAAATAGTGGAAGGAACATTGACGCAACAAACGCTATTAAACCTAATGTTTCACTAAAGAAGAAACCCCTTAATACTTCGTAGAAAGCAAGGAAGTACCATTCTGGATAAATATGAGGTGGTGTCTGGAGATAATCGGCAGGTTGGAAGTTAATTGCATCCATTGCAAAACCATAGTTAAAGAACACAAGGTAGAAGAAAAATAGTAAGAATACAGACATTACAAAGAATTCTTTTGACATAAATACAGGCCAGAAAGGTATTCCATTTTTCTTTTTCTCTTCTTTTGTCATAGGAATTCCATCTTCGTTGTTTGATCCTACAATTCTAACTGCATACATATGAACAGCAGTAAAGACAAGAATTAAAGCAGGTAGTAATGTTACGTGTAGAGCGAAAAATCTTGTAAGTGTTGCATCTTCAACGATGTAGTTTCCTCTTATCCATATAACAAGGTCAGGTCCAATAAAAGGTATTTTTTCAAAAAGGGTTGTAATTGTTTGGGCTGCCCAGTAAGACATCTGTCCCCAAGGAAGGAGATAACCGGTGAAAGCAGTAGCAGACATAAGTACAAATAGGATAAATCCTGTTACCCAAACAACTTCCCTTGGTGCTTTATAAGAACCGTAATATATACCCCTTGCCATATGGATAAATAAAACAAGGAACATTATAGATGCAGCAACAGCGTGGGTATGCCTGAATACCCATCCATAGGCAACATCCATCATAATTGTTTTATTTACACTATCAAAGGCAAGTTTAGCATCTGGTTTGTAGTACATAAGAAGGAATATTCCTGTGATTACAAGTATCACAAAAACAAGTATTGTAAGAACACCAAAACTCCATAAGAAGTTTATATTCTTTGGAAGGTAGTATTCAGACATCATTACCTTCCAAAGGGCATCAATAGCAAGTCTTTCATCAAGCCATTTCATTAAACCACCTTTTTTCTCCATCTCTCTCCTCCTAACCTTTCATCATTTTTTCATATTCGGGACCAGCCTCACCTAAAACAATTTTAGTCCCTTCAATTTTAAATGGAGGAATGTCTAATGGTCTTGGAGGAGGTCCGAATATGTTTCTTCCGCAAGCATCATATTCTCCACCGTGGCACGGGCAGTGCCATATCTTTTTCTCTGCTTCCCAGTTAGGAATACATCCAAGGTGCGTACAGATACCTACTACAACTGTGTACTCGTTAAGTATTGAGCGATTTTCACATGCACCCATATCAGGGGTTCTTCTCAAAACAAAAACAGGTTTACCCCTCCAGTTTACAACCTTTATCTGTCCAGGTTTTACAGTGGAGAGATCAAAAGTAACTGTTGCCTGGGCTTTAACCTCTGGAAGAGGTTCCCATGTTTTGTACATGGCATAAAGGACACCAGCAGCGCCTACCGCAGCCCATCCTCCCATGGCGTACAGGAGGAAGTCACGTCTGCTAACTTTTTCTTCTGCCATTTTAAAACCTCCTATTTATTCCTTTAGAGTAAGTTTTATCTAACTATAAGAATATCTTAAATTTCTAAAAATTTAAAGTATAAAAGTGATTTTAATCATATTTTTCAATACACAACTAAATCATTGATTTGAAACAAAAAGTTAAGATAAACATATTTATTTTTATATATTTATTTTTTTAATAGCTATATTTCTGCTTTACAACTTCCCAGAGGGCTATGGCAGTTGCTGAAGAAACATTTAAAGACGTTACTTTTCCCCTCATAGGTATAGTAGCTATAAGATCAGATGCTTCAATAACCGATTTTGATACACCTTTACCCTCTGAGCCTACAACAACAGCAATAGGGAAAGGAAAAGATAGTTTATGGATAGGCTTTCCTCCCTTCTCAATAGACACAACCCAACCACCTTTTCTTTTAAATTTTTCTAAAAACTGCCTTAGGCTTCCTACTTTTAAGATAGGAAGATGGAAAATAGCCCCTGTAGAGGCTTTAACCACAACTTCATTTATTGGGGAACTTCTTTCCCTTGGAACAACAATACCATGTGCCCCTAAAACTTCTGCAGTCCTTATAATATTTCCAACATTCTGGGGATCTGTTATATGGTCAAGGACTACAGCTATACCTTCCTTTTCAATTATATGGTCTATAAATTCATTTTCATTCCAGTATTGAACAGGGCTTAATAGTGCAACAACCCCCTGTGTTTTTTTGGTCCCTGCAATTTCTTCTACCTTTTTTCTGGGAGCCTTTTGTATCTTTATTTTCTTTTTCTCTGCAAGTTTTACAAGCTCCTTAGGGGGATGGGAATCATGGGCAACAAGGATCTTTTCAATACTTTTTCCAGCTTTTAATGCTTCTATTATTGGATTTCTTCCCCATACCACAAAAGATTTTTCCTTTTTTTCCATTTAACCCTCTACCTGCTTTATATCATCAAGTTTCCAGTTTAAAACACTTCCTACGATAGTCCAATACTCCTTTACTTTTTTAGGTCTATCAGGGTTCCCTGAAATTATATTACCGTTACTGTCCTCTATATAATCTACCATCTGGGCTTCTATTTCAGCTACAACTATTTTCCTATCCTCTTTATCTTCCACATGGATAATATCCACATTTTTTACATCTACATCCTTTATGACGTTTTTTAGTCCCCTTTCTGTCAGTTCTAAAAGCTGCATTTCTAAATAGTTGTAAAGTTTATCTGTAAACATATCCCTTAAAGGGGATACATCTCCCCTGGACTTTTCCGTCTGGAGCTGAATGTACATATCTTTTATCATACCTTTTAAAAAAGTTTCATTTATTCTTTCCCTGGGGGTGTTTATCTGATGGCTGTCTACCTTAAGTGTTATTCCCTCATTAGTTACAATCTCCTTCTGATACATTCCTTTTTTTACCTTTTTGTATACAAAGTACAAAATACCAGCTATAAATAATATTTCCAGCAGTCCAGGCATTCCTATACTAAATCCATATCCAAAAATAAAGGACAGTATTGCCCCAAAGACCATACTTCCTATAAGCCACTTAAATACCGGAGTCTGGAAAAATGGAGTTTTTGTGTCTTTAGTTTGCTTTTGCTTATTGTATGTCTGTTTTGTTTTTGCTTTGGAAGGATTTATGTATTTTTGTTTATAGTTATAGCTTTTGTAGCTTTTAAAACCTGACCCTTTAAAACCTTTTTTTGCCTGGGAAGGATCAAATAAGAACAGCAAAAAAGCAACAAGTGAAAATATAAATAATCTTTTCATAACGTATCTCCAATTTATACAGTGCTGGAATACCTATGTTATTAGAATGTATCGGAGATAGATATATATTCAATAGCTTTAAGAAAATTTTTCCCCAATCTTGATGTGGTAACCCCTTACTGCATCAGCTGCAGATATAGGTTTACCATTTGGAAATTGGAGTTTTTTAATAAGAATTTTTCCTTTTCCAGTCTGGACTATAAATCCACTGTCTTTAAGAATATCTACAATTTCACCGGGATTCCCAATAGATGTTTCATCAATAATTTCAGCTTCTAAAATCTTAACCTCTTTATCCCTAAAAGTTGAAAACGCCTTAGGCCATACCTTTAAGGCCCTTATCTGGTTAAATATTTCCCTTGCTGGTTTTGACCAGTTTATTTTACCTTCCTCTTTTTTAATTGGTTTTGCGTATGTTGCTTTCTGGTGCTCCTGGGGTGTTTTTTCTATCTTTCCTTTTTCTATTTCATCAAGAACTTCTATTAAAAGCTGTGCACCTTCTCTGGCAAGTTTATCATGGAGGGAAACAATATCATCTGTATCTTTAATCTCCACCTCTCTACATTTATAAATATCCCCTGCATCAAGTTCCTCTGTTATTTCCATAATACATACCCCTGTTTTTTCCTTACCTTCCATAATAGCCCTATGGATAGGGGCGGCTCCTCTAAACTCAGGAAGAAGAGAAGCATGAACATTTATCGTTTTATATTTAGGTAGTTCTATTATTTCCTTTGGAAGTATCTTTCCATAAGCAACAACAACAAATATATCTGGATTTAGTTTTTTTAGTTCTTCATAAAAATCCTTATTATTTTTTATTTTCTCAGGTTGAAAGACAGGGATATTATATTTTTGGGCAAGAACCTTGACAGGAGGAGGAGTTAGTTTTTTACCTCTACCCTTTGGTTTATCTGGTTGCGTTACAACAGCAACAACATCATGTTTTGAATCTATCAATGATTTTAAACTTTCCACAGCAAAATCAGGAGTTCCCCAAAAAACAATCTTCAATTTGATCCCCTTAACAAATTTTTAGAGGGATTATTTTAAAGTTTTTTTATTCTCTATTCTACTCCAAAGATGTTGTTATCTTGTACACAAAGTCTATTTCTGCTTTTTCTGGTTCCCTACCTGTAGATTTTGAAGAAAGAACCCTAAAGGAGTATATCTCAACCCTTTCATCTATTGTTTCCTTTGCTATTTCCTTGGCCAGAAGTTCTACATTTACAGAAAAATCTCCAAGTTGTTGAAATTCTGCAGGTAAAATAACTTTACCAACCTTAACCCCTGTCATGTCTGGACAGCTTAAATTTTCATCTAATTCTGAACATTTACACTGGACGGCCCCATCAAAGGACGAACAAATGAGCTTTTCAGCAAGCAAACCTGATATTACATAATCGGCAGCTCCCTTTGCAGCCTCCAAAGCAGTTGTATACCTTTTTGAAATACCTGAAGAACCACTTTCACTTGTGAGCATATAAAGAAGGGCTCCTATAAATGTCAAAGCAACAAGCCCTAAAACCAGTGTTGTAACTAAAGCGATACCCCTATTATTTTGATTCATTCTCCCACCTTAAAGATTTATTGGTTTTACGGTTATTTTTAGTACCTTCCAGCGGTAATGCTGGTAATCTGCAGGAAGTTTTAACTTTACCCCATCAACTTCAACATAACCTGTTGAGTTTTCAAAGGTAAACTCTGGGTCATATTTTCCTTCCTGAATAAGAAGATAAACAGTTATAAGCTTAAGCTCTTTCCTTAATTCATCAGAAGTTATATTTCCATCGCTGTTTACATCAAAAAATCTTCCTATATCATCAAGAATTCCATCTTCATTTAGATCCTTAAAGGAAGTAGTGCTTTCTGTATTGATTTTTCCGTCTAAATCTGTATCTAGCCAGTATTTAACCTTCATATCCGCTACACAGTCTAAAACAGGCTTCCCATTTCTTAAAAGATTTTTTGTATATGGATTACAATCTGTTAAAGAATTTCCTATAGATAATGTGTATTTAACGGCGTGGCATATCTGATTTCTACAGTCAAATTTACCTGTTCTGTTAACAAGCTCCCTGTCTATAGGAAAACCTACAAAAACCCCTTCCTCTGGACAATTGCTGTCAAGTTTTAAATCTGTAGATGTTGAAGCTATTCTTCTCTTATCGTTAAGCAAAACAAGGGCCTTATTTGTTTTATCTAAACGATTATCCACTATCATACTTTCTTCTAAGGTGGAACTTCTGTCTGGACATTTAAAAAGCATCCACCCAAATGTCTTGCTATTTGTGTTGTTAAGGGTTGCCCTCAGGATTAATGCCTTATTTTTTAAATTAGTATCATCTGCCCACTCTATTGGAAACAGGGGCTCATCAAGACCTATTCCATATCCAGCGTGCTCAATATCTAATCTAAGGATCTCAGAACCTACAAGCTTTTCCATCTCTGTTTCAATAGATATTGTTTCTTTTTTGAAGCCTTTTAAAAGATTTGTGTATGTAAAATATGCCCCTGTTAAAACAAGAAAAACAATAAACATAGTAATTATAAGCTCTACAATTGATAATCCTTTTTCTCCCTTCATTCTACTTACTCACTAAAGTTTTTGCTTTATATATTTCTTTTTTATCTTTATCACAAACAACAACCTGCACTTCATAAACATATTCCTTATCTAAAACTTTTCCAACAACATAAAATGGGTATTTTATATTCCGAAGCCTTTTTATTACCTTGTCCTGATCATCTGCAGAAGCACAGTTTTCATGTTTAAAAATTCCGGTATCTAACGTTGTTTTAAATTTGTTTATGTATTCCCTTGCTATTTGAACAGCCTCGTCCCTAACCTGATTCCTTAAGGAGATTTTATAGGAGGTTAACATAGCACTTAATAGGCCTATCAAAATTAAAGACAAGATTACTATAGAAACAAGCGCTTCTATTAATGTAAAGCCTTTTGAATGCTTATTTTGCAACACATTTACCCTCTTCTTTATTGTATTTTCCTAATCTAACCCTTATATCGTCTATAGCTATACAGTCATACTGGGGGTTAATATCTTCTGTATCCAGAGCATATATACTTGAACCGTGGAATGTTCCCCTTTGATCTATACTGAGCTGATTATAACTCCCAATAAAACTGAAAGGATTTTCCAGCTTCAGGGAATAAACCTGTGTATCCCCCTGGTATATGTTCAGCAGGTTGTTGTTTATTTTTACTGTAAATGATTTTTTCTCAGAAAAAGCTTTCATCCTATACATCTGAAGTATACTGTATATCTTTTTCGTATCACTTTCTATTGATGATCTTTTTTTCCATTTTGTATAGTAAGGAATAGAAATACCCAGTATAACAGCAACAATAGCTGCCACGATGATTATTTCTATTACAGTTATACCTTTATTGTTTATTTTTCTAACCATAAAATCATCTCTCCCCATCTTCCTTTTATTCTTCCTGTTGTTATCAGAGGTATAGAGGCCTCTGGAGGTGTTCCTGTCATCCACATAGAGGATAAACCTTTGTTATTAAGCTTAATATTGTCTACATAAGATTTTATACTTAGCTCCTTTATATCACCCCCTGAAAGTTGTAAAAGCAGTTTACCTTCCAGTTCTTTTAAAGGATAATCAATACATTCATCAGCTAAAGCTCCTCCTGTAGCACAGTTCAAGACCCATACCCTTGTTCTTCCTCCAAAGCTACATACGTCTTCTGTGGGTTCTGTAGTTGTAAATATAATAATGTTCTGTTTACTTGTTGTTGGATCTGTAACCATCCTTTCTGCAAAAAATTCATTATTAGGATTTTCCAGCTCTATATACCACGAAATAGGAGGTTTTGAACTGCACGCATCAGATGGACCTTTAGCAAAATGCTTATTTACATCACAATTACCTTTATTATCGCAATCTATCTTTAATCCATACAGTTTATTTTTTTCTGATATATTACTTTCATCTATTTTATAAAACCACCTTCCTGTCCCCAGGTACATATAAAGGTAGTTGAAGCATTTCATAAAAGAAACTTTTGCTGTAACTGGTCGCCCTGTATCTAAGATTGTTTTAAATGTCCAGATTTCCGGACTTTCTTCCCTTAAATCTCCCCATAAAACACCCCCTTCCCAGTTATTTTTTCTTTTTGTGGAAAATCCTAAGGCAATATAGTCTGTGACATCGTCTTCGTTAGCATCTAGCCCTTCAGTAAAAAGTCTACCTCCAAATGCATTTTGCAAACCTGTATCTATTTTCCTTACAAGCTCACCAGTATCAAGATCAACAACAAAAAGCTTAAGATTCTGGTCTGAATCACCCTGGTAGTTTGTGGGCCCTGAGGCAAATAATACATACCCTTTATCCTTCTTCCTTATAACCCCAGGCCCTGAAAAACTAAACCCTAAATCCCTGTCTGTAAACTCCCACATAAACTTTGGGTTCTCTGGATCTGTTATGTCCAGGGCAAAGTAT
>CAZHWB010000015.1:0-2508 GCA_964536105.1 uncultured Aquificales bacterium
ATACATACCTGTCAGGATTGTTTTTGAAACAGCCCCTGTATATATACCTTCTTTTCTTCTAAAAGAAGGGGCAGAAATAGCGATAAATAATCTTAAAGTTAAAAGGAAAAAGATACTTTAGATAAGGAGGGGTTTATAATTTTCTTAAACAAGCTGAAAAAATTTTTCTCAGAAAAAGTAGCTGATATAAAAGAAAAAAAAGGGGAAGATAAAACCCTTAAAGGTTATTACTGTATTGAAGGGGAAACTGAAAAGTTATGTATAAGAAATGACCTTTTTGTTTTATTTGTGTTTACAGAAGGTTCTAAATGGGGTGAAGAACTGTTTTCCTATCTTTTTGGGGAAAAGGAGTTTAAGACAGACATCTATGAGGATATTCCTATAGACAGCAGTTACTTTGTGTATGATGTTATCCTTGAAGATCAAAGTTACAAAGACGGTATTGTTATTTATAAGGAAGAAGAAAAAACCACTGGAGCAAAGCAAAGTAGTGGCATAAATTTACCTGTTGTACTGAGAATTTTCCACAGGGAGATACCTCTGTCTGATGTGGAAAAAATAGGTGAAACATCGGAGTTTCTCTTGGACAGGGGAGACTCTTTTAAGGTTGAACTTCTCCTAAACGGTAAAGTGATAGGTGAAGGTGAATTAATTGTAGATGATGGTTCTTATAAGCTGAGAATATCAAAAATATTCAGTTAAAGGCGGAAGATGGCTGTTTTTTCTGTTTCCTGGGTGTTTTTTTTACTGATTGCAACAAAACTTGGAAAATACGATAAAAAGGGCTTTTTAGTTTTAGTTACAACAATTCCTGTAATCCTCATCCTTGGGGTATATACCTTTTTTCCTGGAAAGGAGGTATACATATTCCCTTTATTTTATTGGAGTATTTACGTTTATCTAAAGCAGGAAAAAGGAGAATTTTTTAGGGATCCTATATTTATAGCCTACATTGTTTTATCCTTTTTATCTTTAATTGACCTTTTTATTTCAAAGGAAATTACAAGGTATATACTTCCTTTTTCTGTATTACTTTTACTGTTTAGAAAGTACACCTCCCTTGCAGGTATGGCTATATGGGGATTTTTTGTCCTTATTCTTACCTTTGCATGGTTTGTAAACAAGGATCTTTTTCTACTGCTGAACACATTTTTTCCCCTGTATCTAAGTTATGAGTATCTTTCTGTGTATAGGAAGCTTATAGAAAGGGATAAACAGATATACAGAAATATATTTGACAGCGCTGTAAATACTGAACTTCAAAGGTATTATGATGAGATAAAAGATCAGCTTTCTGTTGCATATAAAAGACTTCGGGAGATTTTCAAGCTAAGTAATAAAACCCTTAAACCTATAAATATTGAGGAAATTTTAGAAAAGGTGGTTGAGGGACTTTTAGACCTTGGCTATACAGGAGTTCTGGTTTCAGTTGATTATAAAAACACCCATATATACAGAAAAGGGGGTTTTTTCCCAAATGTAAACTACTTTGTCAAAAATAAGTTTCCAGATACAGATGAGATAGAGATTTCTGAGGATGAAAAATTTGTTCATCTTCCCCTTTTCAGTGATGAAGGTAAGATAGGGGTTTTAAGTGTTTATAAGAAAGATAAAATATCCTCCAGTGAAATAGAGTATTTAAGAACGTATGCAAACTCAGTTGCTATATCAATAGCAAAAACCCTCTATTTTAAAGAACTGGGTTTACTGGAAAATATTATGAGCAAGATGTTTGAAGCTATTGATATAGGCATAATTGTCTTGAATAGGGCCTTTTATATAGAAAGTGCAAACAAAGCTGTAGAAAATATTTTTAACAAAAAACCAGAAGGATACTTCTTTAAAGTTTTTCCTGAACTTTCAACCCTTGAACAGAAATTTAAAAAAGTTCTGGAGGAGAAAAAAGGTATTGATATAACCATCTCCCCTATGGAAGAAAAAGGAAAAACATACAGAATAAAAATCGTTCCTGTCTTACTTGATAAGGAACACGAAAAGATAGTTGTTTTAATAGAGGATATAACAGAAAAGGTTAAACTTGAGGCACAGCTTATAGAAACGGAAAAACATGCAGTTGTAGGAAAACTTGCTGCAGGTTTATCCCATGATATAAGAAATCCCCTTACAACTGTTAAGGCTGCTGCATTTTCCATAAAAAAGGTAGCCGAAAAAAATAAGCAGGAGAAGATAAAAAAACTTGCGGAAAGTATAGAGAAAAATTCTGATAGAGCTGAGAGGATAATAGAAAAGCTTTTAAATTACGCAAAACCTTCTTATTACAAGAAAAAAACTGTTAATGTAAAAGATATTATTGAAAATTCTTTAGAAGTAGCAATACCTTCAAATATTAAAAAAAGTATAACATTAAAAACTGACCTTGAAGATGCGTATGTATTTGCTGATCCTAGCTCCCTCCAGCAGGTTTTTGTTAATATAATAATGAATGCTGCAGAGGCGATTGATGGGGAAGGAGAGATATATATAGAAAACAGGATAAACGGGGAATAT
>CAZHWB010000016.1:0-7830 GCA_964536105.1 uncultured Aquificales bacterium
GCTGTTGAGTTTGCAGAAAAAGTTGCAAAATTTATGCGGGATGTTGCCTATAAAAAGTCAGAGGAACTTGCAAAAGAAAAAGGTCCTTTCCCCCATTACGAAGAGATGAAAAGAAAAGGAAAACCCTATCCATATCCACCAAGGAGAAATGCAGTTTTACTTGCAGTAGCCCCAACAGCTTCTATCTCCATAATAGCCGGAACAACATCATCTATAGACAGCTATTTTTCAAATGTTTACTCAAGGGATACTCTATCCGGCAAATTTATAGTTGTAAATAAACAGCTTATGAAAAAACTGGAAGAGCTTGAACTTTGGTCTGAAGAAATGTCAGAAAAGATAAAAGCAGATGGTGGTTCAATCCAGTACATACCTGAACTTGAGGGAAAAATAAGAAAAGAACTTTTCAAAGGTGCCTATGAAATACATCCAAAAAGACAGATAGAGATAGCTGCTGCTTTCCAAAAGTACATAGATCAGGCTGTATCCAAATCCATTTATATAGAAGAAGATTTAAGGGGAAATATGTTTGATATATACATGTACGCCTGGGAAAAGGGACTGAAATCAACATACTACTGTTTTATTGACAAGACTGTTAAAGGGGAAAAATACACCCAGGACGTAAACAAAAGAGGTTCAAGAAGAGGCTTTGGATTGAGAAAGGCAAGACAACAGCAAACCCAGGAGGAGGATATTGAAAAACTAGAAAAAATGGCAAGGGAAAAGTATGGAGATGAAATAGTTGATAGGGTTAAATCTGGAAATATAGATGCCTGTCCTACAGATCCTCTTTTAAATAAAATCTGTCCAAGCTGTGAGTAAAATTAAAAAAAAGGGAGCCTGTGGCTCCCTAAATTGAAAAGAAGAGGGGGAGGCTTACATATCATCATAAATTCTTTCTAAAAATCTCTTTAAAATCCTGTATCTGCACATCCATTTTGGTATTGGAAGTTCTATAATAAAAGGCTGTCCAAGTTCACAGGGCTGAAGCTCTGATGTATTTTCTGCAGCTTTTGTTATAGCAAATACAAATAACTTTCCATCACATGGAGGTATGTACCCATCCCCGTACATCTCAGCAGCTTCAACAAGTTCCCTGTATCCTGTTGTTTCTGGATCAAAATTTCCTTCTCCCATTGTGTAGTACCATATAGCTTCCTGAACTTCAGCTTTAGAATAACCATCCCTGTTGTTTATAATGTAAAGAACCTTATCATAGGGAATTGGCTCATTGTTATAGTTGTTGTACAGAAATTGATAGATATCTACCTCTCCTTTTGGTGTTTCAAATGTTCCATAATCAGGAAGATCCTGTCCTAGATTAAACAGCCTTACCATATAGTCGTAATCTGGTGTTCCTATAAGATTTTGATCCAGACACCAGGCTTTATACTCTCTGTTGTTTTTTATAACGTATCTACATTCATTTGTGATATCTTTAAAGCTAAAAATCCTTGTGTATAGCCTATCCTCGTCGTTGTACATATGGGCTATGTTCCATCCATCGGTTATATTGTAGGGAATAGAAAAAGGAAGACAGTACTTCTTCTGAACACCTTTAATACCGTCACATTTTTTAAACTCCTTTTTTATCTTCTGGAGATACTTAACTTTGATGCTGTAAAAATGCTTCTTCTCGTGGGCTAAAGAACCGGTTGTAAAGATAAAAATTACAGAAAAGATTGTTAAAACATAAAACATTCTCCTAAACATAACCTAAAACCTCCAGAAATGGTTTTGGAGGTTTTAGGCAAATTTGCTTCCATAAAGAAAGAAAGCTATTTCCCTGTTTTAAATAAAAACAAAAACTTTTCTGTAAAATTTTTTTATATTAAATTTGCTTGCTATTTGTATATTATTGGAAAGAAAAGATTTTTATGTGTAAATTTCTTTTACTAAAAGATTAAGTTTTTACAGGCTTAAGGGCATTTTTTACAATTTTTAATCTATTCTTCATTTTTTCTTTTTCCTTTTCTTCATTGAAAAACTGTAAAATCTCCCCATCGTCTACACTTATGTTTTCTAAAGACTGCCCTTTTATCTTTTCACAAACAATATCTGCTATAGCCATAAGTTTTTTACATCTTTTTGATGAGGTGTATTTTGCATCTTTTATGATGCCGTTTTCTACTTTTATATAACATGCGACTCTATGAACCCCTTCTTTAGCTTCCCCTAAAATCTCATATCCTTCAGGTTTTTCTTCAACTCTATTTTTTAAGCCGGCTTTTATATACTCACTGACCTTCATCTAGACCTCCTTGAAAATTTTGAAATCTATCTCCTGGAATATGCCGTTTTTATACTCAAGCCATTTTAAAAATTCCTCGTCTATCTCATTTTCTAAAAGCATATCCCTCAATTTCAAAAAGTTGTTTATATGTTCTTTTGTTCTCCTTGTTGCATACTCTTTTGCTGTCTGGGTAGTCATAAGAAATGCCCAATCACTACTCTGGGCTAAAAGAAGTTCCCGAAGCATCTGGTTTAGGATCCTTTTTTTCAGGTTATCCTTTTCCCTGTAAAATACCTCTGCCAGCTTTTCCATCTCATCAGCCATATAATGAAGATGTCTGTATATCCAGTCATTTCCCTCATTGAGCCACACCTGATAGTAACCTTTATCTCCCCATGATGAAGGGGATGGTTGCTGAAGCTGATTTTCAGGGTATATATTCAGATACTCAATTGGTGTTACAGCTTTAAACTGTTTGTGTTTATAAATTTCCTTAAAAAGGAAGTAAAGAAAATCAGGCCCTTCAAACCACCAGTGCCCAAAAAGTTCTGCATCATAAGGGGATACAACAACAGGCTTCCTGTCCATTAGTTTAGACAGATAATCAAACTGTAAATCCCTTGCCCAGTGGAAATGTCTTGCATGTTCCTTTGCCCTCTCAAGGGCAATTTCAGGAACATAGGGTTCCTTATCTCCTAAATCAACATCCCCTGTTATGCGGTAGTATTTTATCCCTGTATACACCCTTACACCGTCAGGACTTATGTAAGGTTTTATGTAATTAAAATCCAGGTCATACCCAATATCCCTGTAAAAATCCCTGTAGTACGGATCACCAGGGTAACCTTCCTTTGAGCTCCATACCTGTTTTGATGATTCAGGGTCTCTGCCGAACCCAGCAACACCTGAAGGTGTAAAAACAGGGGCAAATACCCCGTACTTAGGTTTAGGTTTTCCAAAAACTATACCGTGGGAGTCTAAAAAGAAAAATTCAATTCCGTATTTTGCAAGTATTTCATCAAGCCCTACGTAATACGCACTTTCCGGAAGCCATATACCTTTAGGGGGTTCCCCAAAATGTTTTTTATGGGTATCTACCGCTATTTTTATCTGAACCTCCACTGCTTTTTCGTTTGGGGACAGCAGGGGAAGAAAGCCGTGGGTTGCACCGCAGGTTATTATCTCAAGGAAACCCTTTTCTTTAAAGTATCTATAACCATTTAAAACATCTTCCTTCAGAAAATCATAAAAAAAGTTTTTTATTTTTTTTATCCGTGTGTTGTAGAATTTCGCAAGTTTGTGAAAGGTTTCATCTTTTTTTGTTCTTTCTATCTCTTTTTCAGTAAGCTCCTGAAATCTATCAAGGTACTTTTTATATTTTTCTTTAAGATACTGGTCAGAAAGCATCTCTGCCAGAGGAGGGGTTATAGAAACAGTGAGCCTGAAGGGAATTTTTTCTTCTTCCAGTTTTTTCATAACTATTAAAAGTGGTATATATGTTTCTGTAATTGCCTCAAAAAGCCAGTGTTCCTCTAAAAAATAGTCATATTCAGGATGTTTCACAAAGGGAAGATGTGAGTGAAGAACAGGTATCCAAAAACCTTTCATTTTTAATCTCCATTAGAAGGTAAGATTTAGTACAAACTTAACATGATAATATGTTACAAAAACAACACTTGCAAAAATAAGGGCATCTATTCTGTCTAAAATACCCCCATGTCCAGGGATAAGATTGGAAGAATCCTTCTCTCCTACCTGTCTTTTTATAAAACTTTCAAATAGGTCTCATATCTGACCCAATACCGCTGCTACAAAAATAGGAATATACGCATCGTATATTTTGAGCCAGTAAGCTGTTAAGCCTCCTATAATAACAGCTCCTAAAAAGCCACCTACAGCCCCTTCCCATGTTTTTTTAGGGGAAAGTCTTGGGGCTAGTTTATTTTTCCCTATACTTTTTCCTACAAAGTAAGCAAGAATATCCTCAGACCAGACAGTAGCAAATAAGACAAAAAGCAGATTTTTATCTATCTGGTGTAAAAGTCCAAGGGAAGAAACAAAAAAACCGCCGTATACAAGGGAAAAGGAAGATGTTGTAAGGTAGTTTATATCGTAATGTTTGTGGGCAATGTAAAAACTGTATAGAAATATAATAAGAAGGGCAAAAAAAGGACTTAAAAACAGGATAGAAAAAGAGGTGAAAAAACCTACTATACCTGTCTTTACAGGCTCCAACCCTGTATATTTTTTGTCTAAGAGTCTGGCAACTTCCCAGACAGCAAGGCCAGACAGTAGAGCTATACACAGCTTAAAAATATAATTCGGCAGGTACAAAACAGCACCTACCGTTAAAATCCCAAGAATTAATCCTGTTAAAATCCTTTTTGGTAAATCACCCATCAATCACCTTTTACTTATTTTCTAATACCCTTCCAAATCTCCTTTCTCTACTTTGATATTCGTATAATGCCTGTGCAAAATCTTCCTCATCAAAGTCCGGCCATAGGGTTTCTGTAAAGAAAAGTTCTGTGTAAGCAAGTTCCCACAACATAAAGTTTGATATTCTCTTTTCTCCACTTGTTCTGATAAGAAGGTCTGGCTCTGGCATTTCTGGTATATACAGATACTTTCTAAATTCCTCTTCTGTTATATCTGTTTTTCCCTCTTTAGCTATCTTTTTAGCAGCATCTATTATTTCAGCTTTACCACTGTAGTTTAAAGCAACTACCAGATTCATAGTTTTGCAGTGCTCAGTAGCTTTTTCCCCCTCTTCCATAGTTTTCAGTATCATCTCAGACAGGCCTTCCCTTCTTCCCATAAATCTAAGCCTTACATCCCTTTCTATAAGGGAAGGAACTTTTGTGTTTATATACTCAACAAGTAGGGACATTATTGCCTCTACTTCCTCCTTTGGCCTGTTCCAGTTCTCTGTAGAAAAAGCAAAAAGGGATAACCATTTGATTTTGTTGTCCCTTGCTATATCTATAACCCTCTCAACAGTTTTCGCTCCCTCCCTATGGCCAAAAACCCTTGGCAACCCTCTCCTCTTAGCCCATCTTCCGTTGCCGTCCATAATAATGGCAACATGCTGTGGTATTTTGTAAAGGTTCTGTATCATTTAATAGCCTCCAATTTCCTTTGTGCTAATTCTGCCTCCTCAGAGTCAGGGAACTTAGCTATAATATCCCTGAATATATTTTTAGCTTCCTCTATATTCCCCATTTTCATATAGGCGTAAGCCTTTTTTAGCATTGCCATAGGATACTTATTACACTCAACAATTTCCCCTGTTTCACATCCTTCTATAAGTTTATTCCAGGCATTTATAGCCTCTTCATACTTTCCTTCTGCATAGTATGTTTGTCCTATCCAGAACAGGGCATTATCGTAAAGTTCGTGGTTTTTGTATTTCCTTACAAACTCCTGGAAGTAGTTCCTGGCTTCCTCTGTTTTCCCCTTGTAATATGCATCTAAAGCCCTTTTATATAAATCTACTGGATTTTCCGGCATAGTCACCCTTTCAGCCCCTTCTTTAGGAACCTGTGTAGATGAGGGTGGTTTTTGAAATGTTTTTAACTTTTCTATTTCCAGGGAATTTTTGGCAACATTCTTTGAAAGATTATCAATTCTCTGGGAAATATCCATAAGGTTCATCTTTATCTCTTTTTGCTGGGTTCTAAGCTGTGAAACTTCCTTTTTTAACTGTATTAGCTCCTTTTGAAGAAGATCCACCTGCTGGTTTTGTCCACAGCTCATAAAAAATACAGCGGCAACAGGCAGTAAAACAAAAATTTTTCTCATATCATTCCTCCTTTAAGATTTGAAAAAGAAAAAATAAATAATACTTGCTGAAGCTAAACCTAAGGTTACAATACTGATTTCTGCTAAAAATAAAAGTGAATTGTCAAATTTTAGAAGAAATTTATCAAGTAAAAAAGCCATAAATGGTAAAAGCATAAGAGCCGTAAGGATAACTATGGCAGTCCAGGGATTTCTTTTCCTTTTCTTTTGATTTTCAGACATACCGTCGCCCTCAATTCATTGTAAAATATTGTTGTTTTTAAAAATTTACAGGAGGTTTATATGAAACATTATAACATTGCAATATTAGGTGCAACAGGTGCAGTTGGTCAGACGATGATAAAAGTTCTTGAAGAAAGGGAGTTTCCTATAGATGAAATAAGGCTTCTGGCTTCTCCCAGATCAGCAGGGAAAGAACTGGAGTATATGGGGATAAAATACAAAGTTGAACCTGTATCCCCAGAAGCTTTTGAAGGGATTGATATTGCTCTATTTTCAGCTGGTGGTTCAAGAAGTAAGGAATGGGCCCCTATTGCCGTTGAAAAAGGGGCAGTGGTTATAGATAACAGTTCTGCTTTTAGAATGGATGATGATGTTCCCCTTGTAGTTCCAGAGGTTAACCCTGAAGATGTAAAATGGCATAAAGGAATTATAGCAAATCCAAACTGTTCTACTATTCAGATGGTTGTTGCATTAAACCCGATACATAAGGCCAAAAAGATAAAAAGGGTTATTGTTTCAACATATCAGGCGGTTTCAGGGGCAGGGGCAAAAGCTATAAAAGACCTTGAAGAAGAGACAAAAGCCCACTTTGAAGGCAAGTACTACTATCCAGAAGCACTTCCAAACCATATAGCCTTTAATGTTATTCCCCATATTGATGTATTTCTGGATAATGATTACACAAAGGAAGAAATGAAAATGGTAAATGAGACCAGAAAGATCATGCATGCCCCTGACATAAAGGTTTCACCTACCTGTGTTAGGGTTCCTGTCTTTTACGGACATAGTGAAAGCATCGTTATAGAAACAGAGGAACCTGTTTCCCCTGAAGAGGCAAGAGAACTTCTCCGAAATGCTCCAGGTATTATTGTTGAAGATGATCCCCATAACAATCTATACCCTATGCCTATAGAGGCTGCAGGGAAGGATGAAGTTTTTGTTGGAAGGATAAGAAAAGACTTTACATTTGACAACGGCCTTTCAATGTGGGTAGTTGCCGACAACCTTAGAAAAGGGGCAGCTACAAACGCAGTTCAGATTGCCGAACTTTTAGTTGAATACGGTCTTGTATAAAAGGTGGAGTATGAAGGTAAAAGTTCTATACAGGGATATAGATACAAAAAAGAAAAAATGTAGGGTTTGTGGATACATATACGATCCCCAAAAGGGAGATGAAAAAAGGGGTATACCTCCAGGTACCCCTTTTGAAAAACTGCCTGACAGCTGGAGGTGTCCTGTATGTAAATACACAAAAGCCCACTTCATAACCTTAAAGGAGTTTATGCTGTATGGTTGATATAGGAAAAAGATTTGATGAGGTAGCCTATAGATACGATACTCCAGACAAACTTGAAAGATCAAAAAAAATAATAGATAAACTTCTAAAAGTTTTACCTGTTAATAAAAGATGGAAGGTACTTGATGTAGGAATCGGAACCGGAAATACAGCAGTCTACCTTTCTCCCCATGTTAAAGAAATTATTGGAACGGATCTTTCAGAAGGCATGCTGTCTGTCTTAAAGGAAAAGATAGATAAAATGAACATAAAAAATATAAAAGTTTTTAAAAAA
>CAZHWB010000017.1:0-16143 GCA_964536105.1 uncultured Aquificales bacterium
TCAACAGAATGCTTTACCTCTTCGTTTAGATTTCCCTTTTCAAATTTTGGTTCTATCAGCTTTGAAAAATTAAGAAAGGAGACTGTAAGCTCATTTAATCTGTTAACCTCATTTTTTATTATCCCTGAAAACTCCCTTACAAGCTCATTATCAATGTTATGTATAAGATAGTTAGCGGCATTTCCAATAGCATATAGGGCATTTTTTACCTCATGGGCTATTTTTGCACTCATCTCCCCCATTGTAGCCATACAGTTTAATGTTTCCCTTTCTTTGTGGGCTTTTTCAAGTTTATTAAGATAGTCCTGGAGTGATGAAACCATCATATAAAAACTGAGGGTTAACTGCTGAATTTCATCCCCTGAGTATCTTTTAAAAAGATTACAGGTTGAACATCTATCTAAAGCCTGTGTCCCAAGTTCCTGGAGTATCTCTTTACCATTTTTTGCTGTAAGCCAGCATGTAATTGTTTCATCCTTTGGACAGATTTCCTCTTTTTTTCCAAAGGATTTTAGTTCTATAAGCTCATTCATATTTGAGGTTGTAAGGTTAAGGATTTTTTCCTTTAGAGTTTTAAGGGGTTTTATCATATATCCTGATATAAAAAATGTCCCCACTGCAGAAAAGATAATAACAAAAAATGCTATAGCCATAGTTTGAATAAGGATTTTTAAAAGATCCTTGTCTATGTCTTCTTTTAGAAGATTCAGGTCATACTGGACATAGCTGTATCCGAGTATATCCTCATCTACTTTTACAGGGTAGTAGAATGTTATGAGATTTTTATCCTGCTTTTTTATGGGATAGGGTTTAAACTCCTTTAATTTTTCTCTGTGGTATACACCGAGGTTTTTCAGCTCTTTATCCCCTATAATTTTTCCGTCGGTATCAAGTATCTGGACTTTCACCACTGATGGAATAGTTAGAAGGGTTGATACAAGTTCATTAATTTTTTCAAGATTTGAAACGATAAAAGCTTCTTTATAGCTTTCTATAACACTCTCAATTGTTTTTATGGTGCTTTTTTTCTTTTCAGAGAGTAGTTTCTGCTCAAAACTGAAAAATGTAAATAAAATTGCCCCAATAAGAACAAGAAGTATATATATAGATGTTGAAAGGGCAACCTTCCACTGGATAGATAGTTTTTTAAACATATTACCACCAGCTTTTTGATAAAAATATATTCCAGATGTTTAAAAACACTCCCACTTGTATCCAATTCCCCTTACGGTTTTTATACATCTTCCAAATTCCTTTAGTTTTTCCCGGAGGTTCTTTATATGGACATCAACAGTTCTGTCAAAGATTTCATACTCCTTTTCCCAGACCTTGCTCAGTATCTCCTCCCTTGAAAAAACCTTTCCAGGGGATTTAACAAGTAAAAGCAGAAGTTTAAACTCCTTTGAAGTAAGGGGAATATCCTCATCCTCTATAAGGACTTTAAACTCTTCCGGCTTTATTTTTAAACTGCCAAATGTATAGCTTTTTTCATATTTAGATTTTCTTCCTGTTCTTCTAAGGACAGCCCTTATTCTTGCTGTAAGTTCCTTGAAAGAAAAGGGTTTTGTAACATAATCATCTGCCCCAAGTTCAAGACCAACTATTTTGTCTATCTCTGTAGATTTTGCAGTAAGCATAATAATAGGGATATCCGATATTTCTTTATCAGATTTAACAATTTTACAAAACTCAAGTCCATCAATATCAGGAAGCATGATATCTAAGAGGATAAGATCAGGGGGCTCTTTTTTTAACTCCTTTAATGCCTCCATACTGTTTAAAAACTGCTTTACTGTGTATCCCTCCTTCTGAAGGTTGTAAGCAAGGAGCTCATTTATATCTTCATCATCTTCCACAATATATATATAAGCCATTTTTAGCCTCTACTGAAAATTTCTTCAAGGAGTTTTATTAGGACCGGCTTTACATATTCTACTTTAATGTCTGGAATGAAATCAGACATATTACATACAGGTTTATCTGTTATTCCACAGGGGATAATTCTTTCAAAAAAGGTTTTATCCACGTTAACATTAAGGGAAAATCCATGCATGGTTGTATACCTGGAAATTTTTACCCCTACAAATCCTATTTTTCCTTTATCTGTAAAAACTCCCCTTCTTTTCTCCTCTCTAAAGGCCCTTATTCCAAACTCCTTTAAAGTTTTAATCATCACCTCTTCAAGGGTAAAAACATAATTTTTTACAGACAGTTTTTTTCCCAGTGAAACTATAGGATAAACAACAATCTGGCCTTCTCCGTGGAAGGTTATACTTCCTCCCCTTTCTATCTCAACAACAGGTACATCTTCTATCGGATATGGGAGATGGTCTTTTTTTGTTGTTTTTCCCTTTGTATAAACAGGAAAATGCTCTGTTATCAGAATAATATCCTCTTTTTCAGGATTTTTTATTTTTTCCTGGAAGTAGTTTCTCTGTAAAGTAAGGACATCAATGTAGTTTGTTTTACCTAAATCCAGCACTTTCATTTTTTCTGGCACTCAGGACATATACCATAAACCTCTATACTATGTCCTGTTATTTCAAAGCCGTGAACTTCAATAAGTTCCTCTTTAAATTTATCAAAAGGACAGTTGTCTATTATTACTATTTTTCCGCATTTTTCACAGACAAGATAGTTCTTTTTATCTGGAAGGGCAAACCTTGCCTTGTCTTCATTCATCATATAAGACTTAACAACAAAGCCTTCTTTTGTCAGCATTTCAAGATTTCTATAAATGGTAGACAGGCTTATATCTATTCCCTTTTCCTTTAGCTTCAGGTATATATCCTCAGCATGTATAGGAAACTCAGCTTTTTCAAGTACATCTAAAATAGCTTCCCTTTGTTTTGTTTTTCTGTATCCTTTAGGAATTGATAATTTTTCTGCCATATACCCACCTTCTTATTTATTTTTCAAGGAAAATATCACAAAAATAAAAAATTTCAAATAAATGTTATATTCCAAATCTTAAAATTATTTTACCCTTTTCAACCCTTATATCTTTTATAAACCTACCGTAAAAATCCTTTTCATTAAATCTGTATATTGGGATTTCATCAAATACGTACGAAACAACCCCAGAAAGAACCCTTTTTGTTTCAGCAGAAAGTAAAGAAGGAAGCCTTTTATTCATTATCTGCAGATCTTTTATTTCTGGATTTTTCAGATATATAGCTTTCTTTTCTGGATTATATCTTATACCCCCAGCCACAAGAAGATTTCCTGAAACAGAAGGCAAAAGTGGGACTTTATAATTAAAACCAAGTCCTAAGTTTAGTTTTTCTTTCTCATCTATTGATGCAATTTTAGGATCTTTTAAAGTTAATGTTCCGACTTTAAGCTCCTGTGTAACAGGGAACTGTTTTTCTAAAAATGCGTTTATCATTCCAGGGGAAAGGGCTACCTCAAAGCCAGGGGATTTTCCCCCCTGAACACAGGATATAAAAAAAGATATAAGAAAAGAAAAAAGGATAAATTTAACCGCTTTTTTTCTCAATGTTTTCCTCCGAGGATACAGTTATTATTGTTTTTACATTTCCCCTTGGGTTCCAATCCCCTACCACCTTTAAAAATCTCGGTTTTAAAAGGTTGTAAAGATCATCGTATATTTTATTTGTAGCCTCCTCATGGGATATATATTGATTTCTGTATTTGTTTAGATAAAGCTTTAAAGATTTTAACTCAACAATATATTTATCCGGTATGTAAACTATTTTTATTGTGGCGTAATCTGGATAACCAGAACGGGGACAAAGGCAGGAAAATTCTGGGAATGTTATGTCTATAGTGTAGTTCTTTTCAGGATTGGGATTTGGCCACGGTTCCAGTTTTGCTTCAAGTATCTCTTTTTCTCCATATTTTAAATCCTTTTTTTCTTCCATCTATACCTCCCTGCTTATAACAAAATCAGCTATTTCCATAAGAATTTCTGGATTTTTTAGTATTTTTATCTCATTTTTTGCTTTTTCTATATATCCTTTAGCCATTTTTCTGGAATTTTCAAGACCAAAAACAGATGGAAATGTAAGCTTATTTTTTTCTTTATCTTTTTTTGTTTTTTTTCCAAGTTTTTCTTCATCTCCTATCTCATCAAGGATATCATCCTGTATCTGAAAGGCAAGGCCTATATAAAGGCCGTATTTTGATAAAGCCATTTCTTCTTCTGCAGAGGCATCAGCAAGAACGCCTCCTATCTGACAGCATGATTGAATGAACTTTGCTGTTTTGTGGGTATGAATAAACTCAATATCGTTAAATGTATTTTCTTTTTCATGGAGAATATCGGCAGCCTGTCCCCCTACCATACCATATATACCTGTTCCATGGGCTAAAAGATTTATAACTTTAAGGAGTTTTCCAGGGTTTATATTTTTGTTTGAGGATATAAGTTCAAAAGCGTAGGACTGAAGGCCGTCCCCAGCAAGTATAGCGATTGCTTCCCCAAAAACTTTATGACAGGTTGGTTTTCCCCTTCTTAAATCATCATCATCCATTGCAGGAAGATCATCATGTATAAGGGAGTAGGTATGAATAAATTCTGCAGCAACAGCAATATCAAGGATGTCGGTTATATCTGTTTTCCCAACAGCCTTTGCACTTTCAAGTATCAAAATAGGCCTAAGCCTTTTTCCTCCTGCTTTTAGGCTGTAAGCCATAGCATCAAAAAGTTTTTCAGGAATTCCCTTCGGGATATATTCTTCTATAACCTGATTTATAAAGGTAGCCTGCTGTTTTAAAAAATCCCTAATCCTCATAAAAATTCCATATCAAAGGCGTTTTTAATATGGGAAATATTATTATGTAGAATTGAGATAATATCAAATCTTAAATCTGAAAAATCAGGATTCCTCTTCTGGAGAAATATCTGGGTGGTTTTTATAATTTTTTTTATTTTGTTTTTATCTACTGTTTCTTCAGGCATTCCAAAGTATTTATAAGATCGGCTTCTTACCTCTATAATAACAAGGGTATCTTTGTCTTTTGCAATAATATCTATTTCACCAAATCTTGAAGAGAAGTTCCTTTCTAGTATGGTATAGCCTAAAGATTTTAAATAGGAGACAGCTCTTTCTTCCGCTGTCTCCCCAGCTTTCTTTCTATCCATTAAAGACCAAAAGTAAGATATTTAAGATATAAAAGACCCAGAGCTACAATAACGGTAACAATAGTAACTGGAGTACCCTGCTTAACAAAATCAAAGAATTTTATAGGGTACCCTTCCCTTTCAGCAAGACCGGCAGCAACAACATTTGCAGAAGCTCCAATAATAGTTAGGTTTCCTCCCAGGCATGCCCCAAGGGCTAAAGCCCACCATAATGGTTCTACATCAAAAGAGGCAGTTTTAGCAAGGTCTATAAGAACATAAGACATAGCCATTGTAAATGGAATATTATCAACAATACCTGAAATAATAGCAGATAAACTTCCAAGAATTAAAATGCCAGACATAGGATCTGTTAGGATCCCTGCAACAAAATGGGCAACATCTTCAAAAACACCTGAATGCTCAAGCCCACCTATTACAATAAACAACCCAAGGAAAAACATGAGCGTTGTCCATTCAACCCTTTCAAAAATCTTCTCTGGGTCTTCTTTTGACCATATAAGAAGGATAGAAGCCATAAATAATGCTATGGTTCCAGCCTCCAGGTGTAAGACGTGATGCAGGAAGAAAAGTAAGATGGTAATACCAAAAACAATAAGCCCTTTCCTCATAAGAACAACATCAAATTCTATCCTCTGTTCTTCAACAATTCTTTCTATCTCCTTTGGATCTTTAACCTGGGGTTCTAAAAGCCCCTGCATCTTCATCATTCCAATAAAAACAATCGTTCCTATAATATGGGTTACCACTACAATAGGAGCAAGGTTTGCAATAAAATCCATAAATGTAAAACCACCTAACGAACCAATAATGATATTTGGAGGATCTCCAATAAGTGTTGCTGTTCCACCAATATTTGAAGCCAGGACAGTTGCTATTACATAAGGAACAGGTTTTAGTTTTAATTTAGCTGTTATAGATATAAGGATAGGAACCATAAATAAAACGGTTGTTACGTTGTCAAGGAAAGCTGATAAAACCGCGGTTAGCATAGTAAATGTGAGGAGTATTTTAAAAGGATTTCCTTTAGTGAGTTTTAACGCCAAAGAGGAAAGGATAGAGAAAAATCCACTTTCAATAAGAACAGAAACAATAATCATCATACCAATAAGCAGAAATATGGTGTTGTGGTCAATAGATTCCCATGCCTGCTTGGGAGTAACAACACCAATAAAGATTGCAAGAAATCCACCTAATAAAGCAGCAGGAACCCTGTGGAATACCTTTTCAAGGACAATCATAGCATAAGTTCCGATAAATAAAACAATAGAAAGCCAGTAAATAAACTCATGGCTGTTTAAACCTAAAAGCCCTAAAATACTGTGTGCATTGTGCTCCACGACACTCTCCCCTTTAATCTAAAAATATTCCTATTGAATTTTCTGTATTTTCTATATAAGACTCTTTACTTTCTATACTCTGGTTTATCAGAAGAATATCATATTTATGGGTTCTTGAGTAATAGGGAACCTCCTTTTTAGGATCTCCTTTTATCACCAGGAGGGGTAAGTCCTCCCTGTTTAAAGCTCTTTTTATCAGACTTTTTACAGTTGAAACATGCTCTTTATACATTTCAGCCACCAGCTTTTTAGCTTCCTCATCGGCGTGGGTCTTCATTAGTCTGTATTCATAAAAAGATTCATAAAAAGAGTATATAAAAGTAAACTCCTTTGAAACCTTTGTAGCAAAATCGTAAGCTATCTGTATGTACTTTTCTGTAGATGTTTCATAATCCACATTTATGAGAACCTTATCTGCCGTTTCAGCTTCTTCCCACAGAAGCAGAATATTAAACTCATTTAACCCTTTTATAAATTTTTCTGCCTCTGTAAGCTTAAAAACATGAACCAGAGGGTCTATTTTTTCCTGGGATACCATAACAAGGGAAGGTTTAAAATCCTCCAAAAATGTTTTTGCTTCCCCAAAAGATGAAAAGCTGTTTATCTTGTTATTTGGACATACCTTTTCCACTTCTTCTTTTATCTTTTTCTCTTCCTCTTCATCAAATCCCACAAGAACAATGTAAAGTCCATTTCCAAGTTTTTTGGCTATTTCTTTTGCCAGTGAAAAATTCTTCCAGTTAAAGGTTTCAATCTGAACAAAGACATTTCTTGTAAAATCCATAACTCTCCCCACTATTGTTTATTTAGGTATTTATCGTTTCTAATGTTAAAAATATTTAGAGTAAACATCACCAGATTTAATCTTCACCTTTTATGATACCTAGTAAATTAAAAAGCATCCAGAAAAGATTTACAATATCAAGAAATAAAGCTATAGCTATTTCTATAGGTGTTCCCTTTTCATGGATTAAACGGGATGTGTCATAAAGAATGTATCCAGAAAAAACTAAAGCCCCTATCCCAGACATAACAAAATCAAGGGTCCTATTATTCCAAAACAAACCTACAACAACCATAATAACAACAAGTACCAAACCTGTAAAAAGAAATCCCCCTAAAAAAGAAAAATCCTTCTTCGTTATAAATACATAAGCAGTTAAAGACGCAGTTATGGCGGCAGTTAATGCAAAAGCCTGTTTGAATATATCAATTAAGTAAGGGGAACCAAATATAACTGAAACAGCAGGGGCATCAAAAAAACCTACAGAAAAGGAAAAAATGCCAAAGAAAATATAACCAAGGATATTTTTTTGATTTATTACAGCAAGGATCATACTACCGATAGTAACAAGAAGGGAAACAAGCAAAAAGCCCCACTTTCCAAGGGAAAGTAAAGACGGCAGGAAGCTCAGCCCAACTGTTGTCCCAAAAGCCATGAGAATAAACCCTATAGTGAGGATAGAATAGGTCTTTATAAGAAGAGATTTTTTGTCTATCTCTGGATAGGAAATAGATGTATTGGAATACATTTTAAACCTCCAAAAAGCCGGCTTTAGCCGGCTTAAACATTTATTGAAGCTGACCCATCTGCTTTGCCAGTTCGTAAAGCCTTCTGATTCTTTCCTGGGTTGGTGGGTGGGTTGAGAAAAGGGATGCTATAAAATCTCCTCTAAGGGGATTTACAATCATCATATGGGCTGTTCCAGGATTTACTTCATGCCTTGCCACAGGGGCAAGTTGTTGTGCAGCTGCTTCAAGCTTTTCTAAAGCCCTCGCTAAAGCTAAAGGACAACCACATATTTGGGCCCCTGTAGCATCAGCAGCATATTCCCTTGTCCTTGATATTGCCATCTGAACCAGCATAGCCGCTATAGGTGCAAGGAAAAAGAGAAGAATAGATCCAATTAGTTCTCCTATTCCACCACCTTCTTCCTCATCATTACCACCAAACAGGTTAGACCAGAATGCCATTTCCGCAAGCATTGATATAGCGCCACCAATTGTTGCAGCTATTGAAGATATAAGAATATCCCTATTTTTAATATGGGCTATTTCATGGGCAAGAACCCCTTTTAATTCCTCTGGGGAAAGGATATTTAAAATTCCAGATGTTACAGCAACAACTGCATGTTTAGGATCCCTTCCAGTGGCAAAAGCATTTGGAATATCTATAGGTGCGAGGTATATCTTTGGTTTTGGAATTCCAGCTTTTCTTGCCAGTTCCTCAACCATATCATGGAGCCATGGAGCCTCCTCATATGGAATTTCTCTAGCCCTATACATGGCAAGTGCCACTTTGTCAGAAAACCAGTAAGCAAAAAAGTTCATTGCCATAGCAAAAAAGAAAGCTATGACCATACCTGTCTGGCCACCTAAGATTTTACCAACCATAAGAAACAGCCCAGTGAGGATGCCCAGCAGTAGGACTGTTTTAATATTTTGCATATATACACCTCCTTTTTTTCAGAATTTTTCAGGCATAGAATATATATTGCTTTCTGTGAAAAGGAAGTGAAGGAAATCATAAAAACGTAAAATAGATTATCTAAATTACATTTATGGGGAAAATTTTGGAGTATATATATGTAGATGTTGCTATTCCTATACCGCATTTTTCTTTATTTACATATAAGATAAAAAAATCTTATGTGGAAGAACTTGAAGATAAGACACTTGTAGGAAGAAGGGTTCTTGTTCCATTTAGAAATACAGGATTAACAGGAGTTATTGTAAAAAAATCAGAAAAAAAAGAAAATATAGATATAAAAGAAATTTTTGATATTCCCGATAAAAAAGCTGTTTTTTCAGAAAAATACATACAAATAGTAGAAAATTTATCTAAATATTATGTAACCCCCCTGGGCATCTTTCTTTATTATATACTTCCTGAAGGCCTTAGATGGAAATACAATCCAAAAACAAAAAAATGGATAAAAAAAGCAAAGCAGGAGAAAATTTACAGGATAAAAAATATCAACCAGCTATCAGGTCTTTCCCAGAGGGCTAAAGAACTTTTAGAGTTTATTATTCAGCATGGAGAGGTTACATATCATGATATAAAAAATGCAGGTTTTTCTATAAACTCCCTAAAAACACTTGTAAAGAAGGGAATTGTTTTAGAGGAAAATTTAATATTCTCTGAAAGATACTTAAAACAGAAGATAAATACATACAAAAAGTTAGAAATAAAAAGGGATTTTTATATATACTACGGTGAAAAATTTAAAAACAGACTAAATACATACACAGGTCTTATAAACAAAAATTTAAAAGAAAATAAAAGCACATTACTTGTATTTCCGAATATCTCTTCTGTCCAGAAAGTTTTTACCTCCTTAAAAAGGATATATGGGGAAAAGGTACTTATTTACTGTGATGTCCTTCCTGAAAAGGAGAAAATAAAAAACTGGTTCTATGCCAAAAGCACAGGAGGAAGTATTATTGTAGGAACATTTTCATCCCTTTTTATCCCTGTAAAAGACCTTTCTACGATTATTGTGGAGGAAGAGTATTCAGAAAGCTATAAAGCAAAAAGAACACCTAAATTTGATGCAAGAAGGGTTGCTTTTGAAATTTATAAAACTATTCCCGATACTTCCCTTATATTTTCAAGTTATGTTCCTTCAGTTGAGAGTTTTTACTCCTTAAAAAGGAAAATTGGGAAAAAATTACCTGTTAAAAAACAAAAAAGTAGATCTCCTGAGATTAAAATAGAGCCATTCAAATCCTTTAAGGATATAGAAAAAATTATTATAAAAACAGTAAAAGAAAGCCCATCAACACTTATACTGGCAAATAAAAGGGGCTACTCCTCTTTTCTATACTGTCAGGTATGCCAGCAGGAAATAATGTGCAACAGGTGTGATGTCCCTGTAAAGGTTTATAAAAGTGAAACCCCTGTTCTAAAGTGCGATATTTGTGGGAAAAAGTACCACTATGTGGAAAACTGCCCTGAATGTGAACATAAATTAAAGGAGATAGGTTTTGGGATAGAAAAAATCATCCAGATTCTAAAAAATAGAGGAATAGCGGTTTCTGATATAGAAAGTAAAGAAAGCACAAATGTAAAAATAACCGTTTCCCTATCAGGTAAAGAAGCCCTAACAGATGAGTTCCATACAGTTATAAACCTGTATCCAGATTTTTATCTAAATATTCCAGACTTTAGAAGTAATGAAAAGTTTTTTAGAAATGTAATGCTCCCCTTTTCAAAAGCAAAGCAAAAATATCTTCTTATAACAAATGCAGAAGAAACAACTTCTATAAAAAGTCTCTTAGAAAAAAATATTGACCTCTTTCTACAGGAAGAACTGAAGGAAAGAAAAGAGCTGCAGCTTCCTCCATTTGTTAAATATATACTACTGACATTTGAGAAAAAAGATTTAGATATAAAAGAAGTTGAGAGTATTTTTAAAAACTGGATAAAGGAAAAAAGCTTAGATGTTGAGTATGAAGGAATATTCTATGCCCAATTTTCAAAAATAAGAGGAAAAAAAAGGGTTCAGATACTTTTGAAAAATTTTTCAAAAAAGGAATACCTTTTAGATCTTCAGGAAAAGGCAAATAAAAAAGGTATAAAATTAAATATAGATGTTGATCCAAAAGATATTAAGTAGGAGGAAGCATGGAAAGACTTTATTCCCCATGGAGAAGCCAGTATATTGAAGAGTATGACAAACAGGAGGGCTGTTTTCTGTGTAATGCTTTCAAATCTGATGATGATGAAAAACATCTGGTTCTATACAGAGGAGAAAACTGTTTTATTATTATGAACCTCTATCCGTATAATGCAGGCCACGTTATGGTATGCCCAAATGAGCATATAGGGGATTTTACATCTTTAGATAAAAAAACCCTTCATGAAATTTCAGACCTTACCCAGCTTTCGGTAAAGGCTATTCAAAAGGCATTAAAACCCCATGGATTTAATCTTGGATATAATTTAGGTAGAGCAGCAGGGGCAGGACTGGAAGACCATATACACAACCACATTGTTCCAAGATGGAATGGAGATACAAACTTTATGCCTGTTATAGGTGAGGTTAAAGTTATTTCCCAGGACTTAAAGGAAATATATCACAAGATAAAAAACGCTATACAGGAGATAAAAAAAGGAGGGTAGCATGTTAAACAAACTAAAATTATTTTTCTGGCTTGTTATTATCCTTGCTGTAGCTTATTTTGTATCTGTCAACACAGAACCAGAAGTTTCTGTAAAAATCCTTCCTAACTATACCATCTCCCAGGTACCTATGGCCCTGGTTGCAGTAACTGGGATGGTTGTAGGGGCTTTTATTGTTTTGATTTTCACAGTTATTGACTGGTTTTCTTATAAAATGGAAAAAAGAAGATTGCATAAACAGATAGCATACCTTGAGGAAGAATTAAAAAGATGTCAGGAAAATATAACTGTAAAAGAGGAAGAAAAAGATGGGACTATACGACAGGGATTACATGAAGGAGAAAACAGCAAGGAGAAATCTAAACAAACTCCTTCAGAAGAAAAGTGATAATCAAAAGCTAAAAATTATTATTATTTCTATTGTTTCTTTTATTTTAGGCTATATAGCTGGTAAAATTATCTAAAATCTCCAAAGGAGGAAAAAATTGGGAATTGGTAAAAGGGTAAGACTTGAAAGGATAATGAATAGAGATACAGGGAAAACTGTAATTGTTCCTATGGATCATGGTGTAAGTTCAGGTCCGATGAAAGGTCTTATAAATATAAGGGAAACTGTAGAAAAAATAGCGGAGGGTGGAGCTAACGCTATTATCCTCCATAAAGGAATGGTAGAACAGGGACATAGAGGAAAAGGAAAAGATGTAGGTTTAATTGTTCATATGTCTGCATCTACAGACTTATCTTTAAGAAAAAATGATAAAGTTCTTGTATGTACTGTAGAAGAGGCTATTAAGCTTGGGGCAGATGGGGTCTCAATCCATGTAAATGTTGGGGCAGAAGATGAAAAACAGATGTTAAAGGATTTTGGGGCAGTATCAAAAGCCTGCTTAGAATGGCAGATGCCGTTGGTTGCTATGCTCTACTACAGGGGTCCAGAGGTAAAGAATCCTTTTGATCCAGATGCTATAGCCCACATTGCAAGACTTGGAGCAGAACTTGGGGCAGACATAGTTAAGGTTCCTTATACAGGGGACCCTGAAAGCTTCAGAAAAGTTGTTGAAGGCTGTCCTGTTCCTGTTGTTATAGCAGGAGGCCCAAAGGTAAGCTCAGACAGGGAACTTTTACAGATGATATATGATGCTGTTGTTGTTGCTGGCTGTGCTGGTTTATCTGTAGGAAGAAATATATTCCAGCACGACAATGTAGCAAAGATAACTTATGTTTTATCAAAAATAGTCCACGAAGGTATTTCTGTTGATGAAGCTATGAAGATCTTAGAGGAAAACTAAAACTTGACGGAGTAGAAAAAAATAAGCTAAGTTATTAACAGGAAATATAAAAGGAGGTTTTAAAGATGGAAGCATGGCTCGCCTTTATAATCACAGTAGTTTTCTCAATTTTCACATTTATAGTTGCTTATATTGGAGCAGCATTTAAAAGAGGTGAAGAGTAATTTAAACGTTGAGATCAAATAATGGACAGATAGGAAATATATTTTTTTTCCTATCTCTGTCCTTTCTTCTCTTTTTAACTTATCTGCTTTTCCAACCCTTTTTAAAGGTAATAATCCTATCTATTCTTATATCTATAATCTTTTATCCTTTAAATGTGTTTTTCAGGAAACATCTAAGATCTCCATTTTTTGCGGCTCTTGTTTCTACATTTGTTGTGTTCCTTTTTATAATAATACCCTCTATATTTCTGATTGTATTTCTTTCTAACGAATTTCTCGCCTTATATCCTGTGATAATAAAGCATCTGTCACAGGTAGAAAACCTAAAAGTTGTTTTAGAAAATATACCTGTTTTACTATTTTTACATCAAAAATTTACCTCTTTCCTTGAAGGTTTAAATATCCAGCTTGAATTTGACACAATACTAAAAAATATCCTAAATAGTATCCTTTCATTCTTTGTAACCCAGAGTAAAAGTATATTTCTAAACATAACAATATTTATCTTTAATCTGGTTATGATGCTGTTTTCTATATTTTTCCTTTTTCTTGATGGGGAGATCCTATACAGAAAAATCTATGAACTGATTCCTTTTACAAAGGAAGAAAAAGATTTTCTTGCTTCAAAAACATACAAAGCAATACAGGGGGTTGTCCTTGGGGCGGTACTTACAGCTGTAGCCCAGGGTATCCTGTCTTTCATAGGCTATTTTGCTGTTGGTATAGAATTTAGCCTTTTCTGGGCATTTGTAACCTTCATAGCTGCATTTATACCTATAGGGGGAGCTTCTTTAGTATGGATACCTATAGCAGTGTATGTTTTTTTTATGAAAGGGATAATACCCGGGATGTTTTTTACACTTTATGGGACCCTTATAATCAGCACCGTTGATAATATCATAAAGCCAATTGTTATAGGGGATAAAACAAACCTCCATCCTATGATACTTGTTTTTGCAATTCTTGGGGGTTTGAATTTTTTCGGTTTTTTAGGGGTTTTTCTTGCTCCTATAATCCTTGTTTTAGTAGATAACTTATTGATTTTATATAAAAATCGTTACATCTCTCCAAAGTAAATATTTTCATCAATTCTAGATACTTTAAAAATTTTTGAAATTCTGTTAAAGTTTTTTAAATTATTAACGAAATAATAACCAAGTATTAATCAATTAATACTCCATCGGAGGATAGGGTCATGAAAGTTATTTTAAAAAGACACAGGGAAAAAGAAAAGTTTTCATTCGTTTTTGTTGATGGAAACAAAACAATTCTTAAAAGTCAGATGTATGCATCTAAGAGGAACGCTCTGACAGGGGTAAATGCTGTTATAAAAAATGCCTCCCTAGACAGAAGATATGATAGAAAACAATCCAAAGATGGAAGATGGTACTTTAACCTGAAAGCTGCAAATGGGAAGATTGTTGGGACAAGCCCATTATTCAAAACAGAAGAAGAGATGGAAGATGCTATCAAGCTGTTAAAGGAAAAAGCCTTTAATGCTCCTATTGAATATAGAGAGGAATAGGGGGAAGTCCCCTATTTTTCTATGGGGTACTCAGCTGTTGTAGTAACTTACTATCCAGAAAAGAAACATATTAAAAATATAGAAAAAATCTCAAAACAGGTGGATTATCTGTTTATTGTTGACAATACAGATATAGAAATAACGTTCCCTAAGTTTCCCAGAAATGTATCCATTATAAAAAACCGTAAAAATTACGGCATAGCTTATGCGCTAAATGTAGGTCTAAAACTTTCAGAAAAACTAAATGTAAACGGGGTCTTTTTGTTTGATCAGGATTCATCTGCATATGATACTTTTGTAAGGGATATGATCCTGTTTAAAGAAAAAATAAAAGATGAAAAGGTTATTATGTTTTCCCCTAACTTTTTTGATATAAATGTGAAGGCTTACGCATCTTTTTTTAAGTTTACCAGATTCAAGATAAAAAGAATAAAATGTGGAGGAATTATATATCCAACCCTCGTTATCACATCTGGTTCTCTTCTGGATATAAGAGCCCTCAAGGAAATAGGATATTTTAATGAAATCTATTTTCTTGATCTTGTGGATAACGAATACTGCTTCAGGATTTTGGAAAAGGGTTATAAGATAGCTGTGAACTGCAATATAGTATTAAAACATGCAATAGGAAAAAGGGAGGAAAAGAAAATTTTATTTTTAAAAATCAGACCAAACAATCATCCTCCTTTCAGGAAGTACTATATCATAAGAAACTGTATTTTTAATATAAAGAGATTTGGAAAAAAGTATCCTTCTATTGTACTGTGGAATCTGGCATTAATTACACACACTGTTTTGTCTGTTCTTTTTTTTGAAAAGGAAAAAAGAAAAAAGTTTCTATGTATAGCAAAAGGTTTAATAGATGGGTTATTCTTTTTCCCTTCTGGAAAAACAACACTCAAGGAAAAATGCTAAAACAGCCCCAATAACCAGGGAAAAGAAGGAACCACCTATTATTATCAGTTTTTTCTTTGGTTTTGCCGGAATATCTGGCAGAGAAGGGGGATCTATTACCTCTATAAAAAATCTTTCTTTTGATTCATTTAGTCTTGCCTGCTGGTAAAGCTTCATCAATGTTTCATAGATTGCCTGTGATGTTTTAAGCTCCCTCATAATATCTGAATACTCAGATATAATTTCAGGTATCTTTTTTAAAGCAGGGAAAAATTTACTGTTATTTTCAAACTTTTTCAACTGCTGATCTATAAAAGATATCTGGTTTTTAAGGTTTTTGATTTTTGGACTATCTGGAGAAAGGGTCATAGACAGGCTGTTTATCTCTAGCAGGAGTTCTGTCCTTTTAGATAAAAGGGACAGATACATATCAAGAAGGCTTTTTAGCTGGCTATCAGGATCCACAAGTTTTGTTTTTTTCTGAAATTCAGCCAGTCTCTTCTGGATATTTTTTAGCTTTTTCTCCTCCTCTTTTAGTTTTTTTTCAAGGTAAATTCTATCAAACTTGGCAACACTTAACTTTTTTTCATTAAGAATTTTTCTAGCTTCCTGTATATACGTCTGGGCTATTTTTTGGGCTAGAGCAGGGTCCTTAAAAAAGACACTTATAGAGATAGAGTAGTATCTTTCATTTAAAGA
>CAZHWB010000018.1:0-16289 GCA_964536105.1 uncultured Aquificales bacterium
GAAATGGTTATGCCTGGTGACAATGTTGAGCTTACTGTTGAACTGATGGTTCCTGTTGCTATTGAGGAGCAGATGAGATTTGCTATTAGAGAAGGTGGTAGAACTGTTGGTGCTGGTGTCGTTACTCAAATTATTGAATAATAGAGGTGGAAGAAATGCAGGAAAAAATTAGAATAAAACTTAAAGCTTTCGATCCAAAAGTTTTAGATCAGTCTGTAAAACAGATTATAGATACTGTAAAAAGAAGCGGTGGGGTTATAAAAGGCCCTATCCCGCTTCCTACCCAGAGGAAGATATGGTGTGTTCTCAGATCTCCCCATAAATTTGAACAGTCAAGGGAACACTTTGAGATGAGAATCCATAAAAGATTAATTGATATAGAAAATGCTTCTCCCCAAACTATAGAAGCTTTAATGGATATCAGCCTACCTGCTGGGGTAGATGTAGAAATAAAACTAAGCTAATAAGAAGGAGTGAGTGCAATGCCAAAAGGCATAATTGGAAAAAAGATCGGAATGACTAGAGTTTTTAAAAATGGGAAAGCTATTCCTGTAACAGTTATACAGGTTGAGCCAAATTATGTTGTTAATATAAGAACACCAGAGAAAGATGGATATTCTGCTGCTGTGCTTGGAGCTGGTAGCAGAAAAGAAAAAAGAACCCCAAAACCACTACTTGCTATATTTAAAAAAGCTGGAGTAAATCCATTAAGAACACTTGCTGAGTTTCCCCTTAAAGATGGGGAAGAATTACAGCTTGGACAGGAGATAAAAGTAGAAGACGTATTTGAAGTAGGAGATCTTATTGATGTTACTGGAACATCAAAAGGTCGTGGTTTTGCATCAGCAATGAAAAGATGGGATTTTTCTGGATTTAAGAAATCCCACGGTTCAAGATACCACAGAGCTATAGGTTCAATAGGAGCCTGTGAAGATCCTGGTAGAGTATGGAAAACAAAAAGAATGCCAGGGCATTATGGAAATGAAACGGTAACTGTACTTGGTCTGGAGGTTGTAGATATTCTTCCAGATAAAAATGTAATTCTTGTAAAGGGTTCCGTACCAGGAGCTCCAAATTCTGTAGTTAAATTAAAAGAAAGTGTGATTCTACAAAGAAGAAAAGGGCAAAGAAAATTAAAAAGAGCTAAAGAAGCTTATGCTTCATAAATCAAAGGAATGAGGTAAGAGTAGATGGAAGCTAATGTAGTTAATATAAAAAAGGAACAGGTAGGAACAGTTAATCTTAATGAGAATATCTTTAATACAGAAGTAAAAGAACACACAATCTGGGAAGTTATAAAATGGCAACTTGCATCTAGAAGGGCTGGAACTGCAAGCACAAAAACAAGGGCTGATGTTAGAGGTTCAAGAAGAAAAATACTTCCCCAAAAGGGAACAGGTAACGCAAGACACGGTGATAGAAAGGCTAATATTTTCGTAGGTGGTGGAGTAGCCCACGGACCACATCCTAGAGATTACTACTATGCTTTACCTAAAAAAGTTAGAAAAAAGGCATTAAAAGGCGTTCTTTCTATGAAATTTAAAGATGGAGAACTTACCATAATTGAAGATTTCACATTTGATGAACCTAAAACAAAAAAAGCTGTAGAAGTTTTAAAGAATTTTGGTTTAGATAAATCTAAAGTATTACTTGTCTTAGCTGAGAAAGATAATAATGTAATGAAGTCTTTTAGAAATATACCTAAAGCAAAGGTTCTTCTTGTAGAAGGATTAAATACTTACGACTTGCTTAATGCAGATCACGTTCTTGTAACAAAATCTGCTCTGGAAAAAATTAACGAGAGGTTAGGATAATGAGCGGAAAAAATCCTTATGATATTCTCATTCGTCCTGTTCTTACAGAAAAGGCAGTCAGGCTTAACGAAAAGGAAAACAAACTTGTGTTTGAAGTAGCAATGGATGCTAACAAAATAGAGATAAGAAAAGCTGTTGAGGAAATTCTCGGTGATAAAGTAAAAGTCAAAGAAGTTAGAACAATGATAGTAAAGCCAAAGCAAAAAAGAGTAGGTTTTGGGAAGCCTGGTTATACAAAAAAATGGAAAAAAGCTATTGTAAGAATAGAATCAGAAGAACCAATTAACATAGCAGAATTAATATAGAGGTGAAATAAAAATGGGTGTTAGAAAGTTAAAACCTGTTACTAATGGAACAAGACATGCAATTTTATATGATTTTTCAGAAATAACAAAAAGAGAACCGGAAAAATCTCTGGTTGAACCTTTAAAGAAAAAAGCAGGAAGGAACAACCAGGGAAGAATAACAGTAAGACATAAAGGTGGCGGTCATAAAAGACTTTACAGAATTATTGATTTTAAAAGGGATAAATCTGGCGTTCCTGCAAAGGTAGCAGCTATAGAATATGATCCTAACAGATCTGCTAGAATTGCCCTTCTCCACTATGCAGATGGAGAAAAAAGATATATTATCTGGCCGGAAGGGCTTAAAGTAGGAGATGTTGTTCAATCGGTAACTTGGAAAGACCTTGAGAATGGAGCGGAACTTCCTGAGATAAAAGTAGGAAATGCGTTGCCTTTAGAAAAAATACCGGTGGGTACTTTTGTTCATAATATTGAGTTAACCCCAGGAAAGGGAGGCCAGATAGCAAGAGCTGCTGGAATGTCTGCCCAGATTTTAGGAAGACAGGGAGATTACATACAACTTAGACTTCCTTCCGGAGAAATCAGACTTGTCCATAAAAAATGTATGGCAACAATTGGGGTAGTTGGTCTCCAGGAGCACGAACTTGTTAAACTTGGAAAAGCAGGAAGGGCAAGGTGGCTTGGTATCAGACCAACTGTTAGAGGTACTGCAATGAACCCAGTTGATCACCCACACGGTGGTGGTGAAGGAAAAACATTTGGTAAACATCCAGTTTCTCCTTGGGGACAACCAACAAAAGGTTACAAAACAAGACGTGGTGCCAAGTATTCTGATAAATTCATAATCAAACGTAGAGGTAAATAAGAATGGGATACAAAGGTAAGTGGAACGAAAGGTTCAAAAACCCTTATGTGAATGAAAAACTCCTAAAGAAAATAAGAAAAATGAATGAAACTGGAGAAAGAAAAGTAATAAAAACTTGGGATAGAGCATGTACAATAACAGAGGAAATGGTTGGTCATACCATTGCAGTATATAACGGAATGAAGTTTATACCTGTGTATATTCAGCCGGAAATGGTTGGACATAAACTTGGAGAGTTCTCTTTAACAAGAACATTTAGAGGACATCCTGATAAATCTGCAAAAGCAGTTAAGAAAAAGTAAGAGGTGAATGAAAATGGCAGAAGCTACAAAGGCAAAAGAAGCAAAGGCAGTTTTGAGATATGCTAGAACATCCCCAACAAAAGCAAGACAGGTTATTAATCTTATAAGGGGTAAAGATGTAGGCCAGGCCCTAGCTATCTTGCAGGAGCTGAACAAAAGAGCAGCAAGGATAGTGGAAAAGCTTCTCAAAAGCGCCATTGCTAATGCTGAAATGAAGGATATGGACATAGATAACCTTTATATAAAAGAAATAAGAGCTGAAGACGGCCCAATGTTAAAAAGATATATGCCAAGGGCTTATGGAAGAGCAACAATGATAAGAAGAAGATTTTCACACATCTATATAACTTTAGCTGAAAGGCAGTAAAGGAGGATAAACCGTGGGTCAGAAAGTAAATCCAATTGGATTTAGATTAGGTGTTACAAAAGATTGGAAATCAAAATGGTACGCAGATAAACAGAGATACGGAAAACTTCTCCATGAAGACATAAAAATAAGAAACTTTATTGAGCAGAGATACAAACAGGCAGGGATAGCTGATATTCTCATAGAAAGACTCGGGCAGAAATTAAGGGTTAAAATACTTGCCTCAAAACCTGGAATTGTTATAGGAAGAAAAGGTGCAGAGGTAGAGGAGCTTAATAAAGTTTTACAGGCTATCACAAATGCTAAAGAGATTACGGTAAATGTTGATGAAGTAAAAAGACCTGAATTAAATGCCAAGCTTGTAGCTGAAGATATAGCCCTTCAACTTGAAAGGAGGGTTTCCCATAGAAGAGCTATGAAAAGAGCTATAGACAACGCAATGAAAGCAGGGGCAAAAGGTATCAAAGTTCAGGTAGGCGGTCGTATTGGTGGAGTTGACCTTGCAAGAAAAGAGTGGTTTATGGCAGGAAGAATGCCCCTTCAAACAATTAGAGCTGATATAGATTACGGAACTGCAAGGGCTTCTACAAAATACGGAATTTTAGGTGTTAAGGTATGGATATATAAAGGTGATAAACTTGCTGAGCAAAAAGATGAAGTTCTTAAAAAGATAGAGGAAGAACTTCATACTGTATAACAAAAATCAGGAGGAATATAAATGTCTCTTTTACAGCCAAAGAAGTTAAAATGGAGAAAGCAACATAGAGGAAGAATGAAAGGGAAGGCCAATAGAAGAAACTATGTTGCTTTTGGAGAATACGGCCTTCAAGCTTTAGAACCTTGCTGGATGACTTCCAGACAGATAGAAGCTGCCCGTATTGCTATCGTTAGGGAGGCAAAAAAAGGAGCTAAGGTCTGGATAAGGGTTTTTCCCCACAAACCTGTTACAAGAAAACCTGCTGAAACAAGAATGGGTAAAGGAAAAGGTGATCTTGACCACTTTGTAGCAGTGGTTAAACCTGGACATATTCTATTTGAGATTTCTGGAGTTCCCCAGGAAGTTGCCGAGGAAGCTTTTAGAAAAGCAGGTTACAAACTTCCAATAAAAACAAGATTAGTAAAAGCAAGAGAAGAGGTGTAAGCCAATGAAAGCGGAAGAACTTAGAAAATTAACAGATGATGAACTTAAAGAAAAGCTTGTTGAATTAAAAAAGCAGCTAATGAACTTGAGATTTCAAAATGCAATAGGTGGTTTAGAAAAGCCATCTGATATTAGAGCAACCAAAAAAGATATCGCTAGAATACTTACTATTCTTAGAGAAAGAGAGCTTTCTCAGGCAGGAGGTAAATAATGGCAGTTAAATCTGGAAGAAAAGAGTTTGTAGGAAAAGTTGTAAGCAATAAAATGGACAAAACTGTGGTTGTTGCTGTTGAAAGACAGGTTCCGCACCCTTTATATGGGAAAAGAATAAAGAAAACAACAAAATTCTATGCCCATGATGAAGAAAACAGGTGTCAGATAGGTGATATTGTAAGAATTAGAGAAAGCAGACCTTTATCAAAGCTAAAAAGGTGGGTAGTTGTTGAAATACTGCCCCAGAAGTAAGTTCTTGAAAAAATTTGATAGCCGTAATATAATACTAATTTGTCTTTGCTTTGCGAGACAACCTATCCAATAAAAAGAGGTAGAGGAAATGATACGTAGAGGTACATATTTAAATACAGCTGATAACTCAGGGGCTAAAAAGGTTCAGTGTATAGGAATACCCAAGAAGGTTAACTTTGGTAAGCAAACAGATTTCGCTACATTGGGAGATGTTATAACTGTTACAGTAAAAGATGCTATTCCAAATGGAACAGCAAAAAAAGGTAAAGTTTATAAAGCTGTTGTTGTTAGAACAGCCAAGGAAGTAGCCAGGGAAGATGGAAGTTATATCAAGTTTGATGATAATGCCGTTGTTCTGCTAAATAATAACCTTGAGCCAATAGGTACACGTATTTTAGGTCCTGTAGCTAGAGAAATAAGGGCTAAAGGATTTTACAGAATAGTTTCTCTTGCTCCGGAGGTAATATAAAAAATGATGGTAAAAACAAGATTGAAAAAAGGTGATACTGTAATAGTTATTGCCGGAAAAGAAAAAGGGAAAACTGGGAAAATAAAACAGATTTTAAGGGATAAAAAAGATCCTAATAACGTTAGGGTTATTGTTGAAGGTGTAAATATAGGTAAAAAGCATGTTAAACATATAGAGGGAATAAGAGAAGGTGGAATTTTTGAGATAGAAAGGCCTATCCATATTTCAAATGTTGCTTACTACGATGAAAAAACAGGATCTAGAGTAAAAATAGGTTTTAGGTATAGAGAAGAAGGAAATAAAATCATAAAAGAAAGATTTAATAAAAAAACCGGTGAAACAATAGATACAATCTGGGAAAAAGAAAAAAAGTAAGAGGTAAAAGATAATGGCTGTTGCTGAAAAATATATTCCAAGGCTTAGAGAAAAGTATGAAAAGGAAGTTGCTCCTAAGTTAATGGAAAGATTTGGATATAAATCTCCTATGCAGATACCTAGAATCAAAAAAATTGTTGTAAATATGGGAGTTGGTGAGGCTGTTCAGGATATTAAACAGCTTGACAAAGCTGTAGAAGATTTAATGGCAATTACAGGCCAAAGACCTGAAATAAGAAGAGCTAAAAAATCAGAAGCTGGATTTAAGCTAAGAAGGGGTCTTCCTGTAGGTGCCAGGGTTACCCTAAGGAAAGAAAGAATGTGGGATTTCCTTGATAAACTTATATCTGTTGCCCTGCCAAGGGTTAGGGACTTTAGAGGATTGAACCCTAGATCCTTTGACGGTAGAGGTAATTATGCGTTTGGTCTTTCTGAACAGATAATCTTCCCTGAAATAGATTATGACAAAGTAGACAGAATTAGGGGAATGGATATTATCATAGAGACATCAGCAGAGACAGATGAAGAAGCAAGGTGGCTTTTAGCATTGCTTGGATTACCTATAAGAGCTCAATAAGGAGGATTAAATAGTATGGCACGTAAAGCATTGTGGGCTAAATCTTTTTTAAAAAAGCCTAAGTATAAAACAAGAAACCACTCTAGATGTCCTATATGTGGAAGACCAAGAGGTTATATGAGACAGTTTGATATGTGTAGAATTTGCTTCAGGGAAAGAGCTTCTAGAGGTGAAATCCCTGGAATTAAAAAAGCCAGCTGGTAAGGAGGCAGAATAATGATAGTTGATCCAATAGCAGATATGCTTGCAAGAATAAATAATGCTATGAAAGCAAGAAAAAGTGAGGTTTATATTCCCCACTCAAAAATGAAAGAAAAAATAGCAGAAATACTAAAAAGAGAAGGATATATAGAAGATTACACAGTATCAGAGGAAAACAAAAAAGGAAATCAGGGAACATTAATTATAAAGCTTAAGTATCTTGACAACAGAAATACAAAACCTGTAATACAGGGACTTAGAAGGGTTTCAAAGCCTGGTTTAAGGAAATATGTAGGTGTGAAAGAGATCCCTTACGTAAGAAAAGGACTTGGAATTGCTATTTTATCCACTAATAAAGGTCTCCTCACTGATGCTGAAGCAAGACAGCAAAAAGTTGGTGGAGAAGTTCTCTGTTATATCTGGTAACAAATACAAGGAGGCAAATTTAAATGTCAAGGATAGGAAGGAAACCTATAGATATACCTCAAGGGGTTGAAGTAAAAATAGGAGAAAATAACCACGTTGTTGTAAAAGGTCCAAAAGGACAGTTAGAGGCTGATTTTAATCCCAGATTAGAAATAAAAATTGAAGATAATCAGATAAAAATAGAAAGACCTGATGACTCTTCTTTTATGAGAGCTATCCACGGGACTACCAGAGCCCTTATTGCAAATATGGTTGAAGGGGTATCTAAAGGGTTTACTGTAGAGCTTGAGATTCACGGGATAGGTTATAGAGCTGCAATGAAAGGAAAGACGTTGGAACTTCAGTTAGGTTATTCCCATCCTATTATTTATGAACCGCCATCAGATATACAGATTTCTGTTGATGGGAACATAATAAAAGTTTCAGGTATAGATAAGCAGAAGGTAGGACAGGTAGCTGCAGAAATTAGAGAATTTAGAAAACCTGATCCGTATAAAGGAAAAGGTATAAGATACAAAGGGGAAGTTCTCAAACTAAAACCAGGAAAATCAGTAGGTAAAAAATAAAACTCTTAAATAGAGGAGTAGGAATAAAATGGCAGTAAAAACTAGAAGAGAAAAAAGAATAATCAGACATAAAAGAATCAGAAAGAAGGTTTTTGGAACTGCAGAAAGACCAAGAATGGCATTTTTTAAAAGTTTAAATAACCTTTACGTTCAGATAATAGATGATGAAAAGGGACATACCCTTGTATCAGCATCTACAATTGATAAAGATTTTGTTGAAAAGTACGGTGTAAGGGGCGGAAAAAATATAGAAATGGCTAAAAAATTAGGAGAGTTTATAGCTGAAAAGGCTCTTGCAAAGGGAATAGAGAATGTTGTTTTTGATAGAGGTGGTTTTATATACCACGGAAAAGTGAAAGCTTTTGCTGATGCAGCAAGAGAAAAAGGACTCAAATTCTAAAGGAGTGATGGAATGGGATACAAGAAAATAGAAGCATTAATAGAAGAAAGATTAAAGCAAGAACCTATAAATATCGCTGAACTTACCCTAGAAGAGAAAGTTGTTGAAATTAGAAGAACAACAAGGGTTGTTGAAGGTGGTAGAAGATTTTCCTTTTCCACTTTAGCTATTGTTGGAGACAGGAATGGACATGTAGGTTTTGGGCATGGAAAGGCTAATGAAGTACCACCTTCAATAGCAAAAGCCATTGCTGATGCAAAAAAACATCTAATAAAAGTTCCCCTCATAGAAGGAACTATTCCCCATGATGTTATTGGGGAATATGAATCAGCAGTAGTTCTTTTAAAGCCTGCAAGAAGAGGTACTGGTGTTGTGGCAGGTGGACCTGTAAGACCTGTTTTAGAGCTTCTTGGGGTGACAGATATTCTCACAAAGATTATTGGAAGAACCACAAATCCTACAAATACGGTAAAGGCAGTTTTTGATGCCCTTTTAAAGGTGAGATCACCGGAGCAGGTTGCCAAAATTAGAGGTGTAGAAGAGGAAAAAATTAAAAAGAACTTCAAAATATACGCTCAAGCTCCAATAGTTAAGTAGGAGGATAAAATGAAAATAAAGGTAAAGCTTGTAAGAGGACTTGCAGGTAAAAGAAAAGACCAGATACAGGCAGTTAGATCCTTAGGTCTTAAAAAAATAAATGATGAGAAGATTTTAGAGAAAAATCCAATGGTTTTAGGAAATATAAGAAAGGCTCATCACCTTATCCAAGTGGAGGAAGTGGAATAATGGGTATAAAATTACATGAATTAAAACCAGCATTTGGAGCTACCCACAGAAAAAAAAGAGTAGGTAGAGGTATAGGTTCAGGTCATGGTAAAACCTCTACAAGGGGACATAAGGGACAAAAATCAAGAAGAGGATATGGAGATCTACCTGCATTCTTTGAAGGTGGTCAAACACCATTTATAATGAGAATCCCAAAAAGAGGATTTAAAAACCCTACAGCAAAAGAGTATGAAATTGTTAACATAAAAACTTTAGAAGAAAGATTTGAAGCAAATTCTGAAGTAACCCCTGAAATACTTAAAGAAAAAGGTATTATCCATTGTACAGAAGCTGTAAAAATACTTGGTGATGGGGAACTTACTAAACCTTTAACTGTTAAAGCTCATAAATTTTCTAAATCTGCTGAAGAAAAAATAAAGGCTGCAGGTGGTACAGTAGAAATTTTATAAAAACATTAAGAGAGGGTCATGATTGATTGAAAAATTAAAAGTTCTTTTTGAGCTAAAAGAATTAAGGGAGAGGCTCCTTTTTACTCTCCTTATTTTTGCTGTTTATAGACTTGGAACACATATCCCCGTTCCGGGGATTGATACTGCAGCCTTGCAACATTATTTTAATTCAGCAGGTGGGGTTTTATTTAACGTTTACAACCTTTTCTCAGGTGGAGCTTTAGGACGTTTATCCATCTTTGCCCTTGGAATAATGCCTTATATTTCTGCTGCCATCATAATGCAACTTTTAACAGCTGTTATCCCAACCCTTGAAAGATATCAAAAAGAAGAAGGTGAATACGGTCGTTGGAAGATTTCCCAGTACACAAGGTATCTAACAATAGCAATTGCAGGTTTTCAGTCTTTTGCATTAGCCCTATGGATAAGTAATCTAAAAACAGAGACAGGTCAAACCCTCATCTCAGAATCTGCTTTAATGTTTGTGATTATGACCCCTATTATCATAACCACAGGTACCGTCTTTCTTATGTGGCTTGGGGAAAAAATAACAGAGTTTGGTATAGGAAACGGTATATCTATGATTATTATGGCCAGTATTGTAGCTACTATACCAAACGCTATTATTTCTACATACCAACAGCTTAGGGCTGGAGATTTAACTGTATTTCAGGTGGGTGTAGCTGTTGCAGTTATAATTGTTGTTGTTGCAGGAATTATTTATATCCAGGAAGCAGAAAGGAGAATTCCTATACAATATGCAAGAAGGGCTATGAATGCAGCAAGGGCAGCTGCCTCTTATCTTCCATTTAAATTAAACCCTGCCGGTGTAATTCCTATTATTTTTGCTGTTGCTTTACTTATGTTTCCAGCTACTATAGCCCAGATGTTTGTTGAAGAAAGTGAGCTGGCAAGAAAAATTGTAGATTTACTTTCTCCTCAAAGTTATGTGTATTTCATTTTATATGTAGGTCTTATTATATTCTTTGCTTACTTTTACACTGCTATTTTGATAAACCCTAAAGATATAGCGGAAAATCTCAAAAAAAGTGGAGCATTTATTCCGGGAGTAAGACCTGGTTACCAAACGGAAGAATACCTGAATAAGATCTTAACAAGAATTGTTTTCTTTGGTTCTATATTTCTGGCAGCTATAGCAGTGCTTCCTATGATTCTTATTAAATGGTTAGATGTCCCATTCTACTTTGGGGGAACTTCTGCATTAATTGTTGTAGTTGTAGCATTAGACACTCTTCACCAGATAGAAGCTCTACTTGCTATGAAAAAATATGAAGGATTCTTGAAAAGGAGCTGAAAATGGCTAAAACAATAATATTTATTGGTCCTCCTGGTGCTGGAAAAGGGACGCAGGCCCAAAGACTTGTTGAAGAAAAAGGTTTTGTTCAGATATCAACAGGGGATATCCTCAGAGAAGCAGTAAAAAAGGGAACTGAATTAGGAAAAAAAGCAAAAGAGTACATGGAAGCGGGAAAGTTAGTTCCAGATGATTTAATTATTTCTATTATTAAAGAAAAATTAAAAGAACTAAATGGTAAGGACATTATACTGGATGGTTTTCCAAGGACAATTCCCCAGGCTGAAGCTTTAGATAAAATGTTACCTGAGTTAGGAAGAAAAGTTGACGCGGTTATTCTTTTTGAAATAGATGATGAAGAAGTAGTTAAAAGATTATCAGGTAGAAGGGTTGACCCAAAAACAGGAAAGGTTTACCACATTATTTTTAACCCTCCACCTGAGGGAGTGGAAGTTATCCAGAGGGAAGATGACAGGGAAGAGGTTATAAGGAAAAGATTAGAAGTGTATCATTCCCAAACATCTCCTCTGGTTGATTACTATAAAAAACAGAATAAATTATTCGCAGTTGATGCCTCTAAATCGCCAGATGACGTTTACAAAGAAATCTTAAGTGTGATAAAATAAAAGTTTGTTAAAATGATCCAGCTTAAAACAAAGGAAGAGATAGAGAAACTTCGCATTGCGAATAAGATAGTGGCAGAGATCCTTCAGGTTATTAAGGAAGAAACAAAGCCAGGTATGACTGGTATAGATTTAGATGAGATTGCCAGAAGAGAAGCTGAGAAAAGAAAAGTTAAACCTGCTTTTCTAGGTTTATACGGTTTTCCAGCTGCTCTTTGTGTTTCTATAAATGAAGAAATTGTACATGGAATTCCTAAAAAGAAGCCTATAAAAGAAGGTGATATCGTCAGCATAGATTTTGGAGTGGTGTATGACGGCTGGTACGGAGATGCAGCCATTTCTTATGTTGTTGGAAATAAAATAAGTGACAGGAAGAAAAGGTTGTTAGAAGGTGTTGAAAAATCTTTAACTGCCGGTATTGAGAAATGTTATCCCGGAAATACAGTAAAAGATATCGCGGCTGCAATAGAAGGCACGTTAAGGGAGTACCGTCTTGCTCCTATTTGTGATTATGGAGGACATGGAATAGGTAGAAAGCCACACGAGGAACCCCATGTTTCTAACTGTGTGGCTAATGCCGAAAATGTTCTTCTTAAACCTGGTATGGTTTTGGCCATTGAGCCAATGGCAACGTTAGGAAAGAAACCTAACTTTTACAGAAAGTTGAAGGATGGATGGACTGTTGTTTCAAAGGAAAAGGCTTTAGCTGCCCATTTTGAACATTCGGTGGCTATCACCGAAAACGGTCCTGAAGTTCTTTCAAAACTTGATTAACAGCAGGAAAACCTGCAAAGAGGAAATAGGATGGCAAAAAAGAAAAAGAAGGAAGAAAAAGAAAAAGGTATTGTGGTAGAAGGAACCGTTGAGGAAGCTCTTCCAAATGCTATGTTTAGGGTAAAACTGGATACAGGACATGAAGTTTTAGCCCATGTATCTGGAAAAATGAGGATGCATTTTATCCGTATTTTGCCAGGGGATAGGGTAAAAGTTGAACTGTCTCCCTATGATTTAACTAGAGGAAGAATAATATTCAGAATGTGAGGTGAGAAAATGAAGGTAAGATCTTCAGTTAAAAAAAGATGTGAAAAGTGCAGAATTATTAAGAGAAAAGGAAGAGTTATGGTTATTTGTGAAAATCCTAGACATAAACAAAAACAGGGATAATTAGGAGGAAAAAATGGCTCGTATAGCAGGTGTAGATTTACCTGATAGAAAAAGGTTAGAAATAGCTCTTACTTATATATTTGGAATTGGAAAAACAAGAGCAAAAGAGATCCTTGAAAAAACAGGTATTGATGGAATGAAAAGGGTTGGGGAGCTTACCCCAGATGAACTTAATACAATAAGAAAATTTATTGAACAAAACTATAAGGTTGAAGGTGATCTTAGAAGGGAGATTGCTGTAAATATCAAAAAACTCATGGATATGGGTTGTTATAGAGGAATAAGACACAGATTAGGTCTTCCTGTTAGGGGACAAAGAACAAAAACAAACGCTAAAACAAGAAGAAAGTTTACCGGAAGAATTAAAAGAAGGTAATTGGAGGCTATAAATGGCAAGGAAAAGAAAAAAGTCAGCAAAAAAAGTCAAAAGAACAGTACCTTACGGAATTGCTCATATACAGGCAACATTTAATAACACGATAGTTACTATAACAGATAAAGAAGGAAATGTTTTAACATGGGCTTCTGGAGGAACTGAAGGATTTAAGGGAACAAGGAAATCAACCCCTTATGCTGCCCAAAAAGCAGCTGAAAAAGCAGCTAAAAGGGCAATGGATGAATTTGGGATGAAGGATGTTGAGATATGGGTAAAAGGTCCAGGGGCTGGTAGAGAAACTGCCATCAAAACAATTCAGGCTGTTGGACTTAACGTAAAAGTTATAAAAGATGTTACTCCAATTCCCCATAATGGATGTCGTCCACCAGCTAAGAGGAGGGTATAACAGATGGGAAGATATCTTGGTCCATTAACTAAAGTAAGTAGAAGACTTGGTGTTTTTGTAGGTGGTAATTTAAAAGCGTTCCAGAAGAGAAACTTCCCTCCAGGACAACATGGAAGGGTTCAGGGAAGAAAAAGAAAACTTTCTGACTATGCTATCCGTCTTCAAGAAAAACAAAAGTTAAGATATTTATACGGTGGATTAAGGGAAAAGCAGTTTAAAAAGTATTTTGACGAGGCTGCAAGAATAGCAGGTATTAAAGGAGGAAATACAGGACAGATCCTTCTTCAGCTGCTGGAAAGAAGGCTTGATAATGTTGTGTATAGACTTGGATTTGCAAAAACAAGATTACAGGCAAGACAGCTTGTAAGACACGGTCATTTCCTTGTTAATGGTAGAAAAGTTAATATCCCTTCTTACCAGGTTGATCCAGGGGATATTATTGAACTTAGAGAAAAAAGCAGAAATTCCCCTCTATTCAAGGAAAATTTAGAGAATAAAGATCCAAGGACAGTTCCATCATGGCTTGAGCTGGATAAGGACAACTTTAGGGGAAAAGTTCTTGAAATACCTCAAGAGATAGAGCTAGAGATACCTGTAAATGTTCAGCTCATTATTGAGTACTATTCTATGTAATAAATTTGGGTTTAAACCCCTTTGGAGGTAGGATAACGAATGCCTTTTTTAGAGTTTATAACACCCAATAAAATTTATTGGGATGAGTCAACAAAAACAGAAAGATTTGGAAGATTATATGTAGAACCTTTAGAGAGGGGATACGGTATAACCCTTGGAAATGCATTAAGGAGAGTTCTCCTTTCTTCCCTTGAAAGTGGAGCTATAACAACAGTCAAAATCCACGGTGTAGCCCATGAGTTTACTACAATAGATGGCGTGGTTGAAGATGTTTCTGAAATAATACTTAATTTAAAACAGATTAAGTTTAAAATGGATGAAGGAATAGAAAGTGACTTTGCTATTCTTGAATTCAAAGGTCCAGGCAAAATAACAGCGAAAGATATTAAAGTCCCTGCAGGTATCGAAATTGTGGATCCTGATATTCATATAGCAACTGTTGATAGCGAAGCAGAAATTAAAATGGAGCTGAAAATAGAGAAAGGACGCGGTTATGTTATGGTTGAAGAGATGGAACAGCCGTCAGAGATAGGTTGGATTCCTATAGATACAAACTTCTCCCCTGTAAAGAAATGTACCTTTAAGGTTGAACCAACAAGGGTAGGAGAGAAAACAAATTACGACAAGCTTATCCTTGAATTTACAACAGATGGAACAGTTACCCCGGAAGAGGCTTTAAATAAGGCAACCAATATTCTCATAGAGCACTTTCAGCTTTTATTAAATCCAACAACAAGAAAGGTTGAGGCTATAAAACCTGCTGAACCTGAAAGTATAGCTGAAAAGATTGAAGCTGATAAATTGTCCCTTGCAATAGAAGAACTTGAGATATCATCAAGGGCAACAAATACCCTTAAAAAGTTGGGTATCCAGACTATAGGTGATCTGGTAAAAATGACAGAGGAAGACTTAAAAGAAGCTAAAAGCATAGGAAGAAAAGCATTGAAAGAGATAAAAGAGGCTTTAGCAGATCTTGGTCTAGAACTTGCCCCTTCACCAACAAAAAAAGAGTAAGGAGTAAAGGAGAATGAGACATAGAGTAAAAACAAAAAGCTTCCACAGACCTAAAGAACAGAGAGAAGCTCTCTTTGTAAATTTAGCTTGTGCCCTTATAGAACACGGAAGAATAGAAACAACTCTTCCAAAGGCAAAAGCATTAAGACCTTTTGTTGAAAAATTAGTTACCCTTGCTAAAAAGCAAAATGTGGCATCCAGAAGACTCCTTAACGCAAGACTTAGAAATAATACAAAAGCTGCAACAAAGTTATTTAAGGAAATAGCTCCCCTTATGGCTGAAAGAAATGGAGGCTATACAAGAATATACAAACTTGACAAAAGAAGAAGGGGAGATGACGCTCAAATGGCAATAATTGAATTTGTAGAATTTCCTGAAAAAGAGTAGATAAAAGATGTTTGTAATAGCTAATTTTATAGAGGCGGTGGCCAGAATTCTGGACATCGCCTTAACTATTTATATGTGGATTGTCATTGTGTCGGCTCTTATTACCTGGGTAAATCCTGATCCTTACAATCCTATTGTCAGATTTTTAAGGGGTGCCACGGAACCTGTCTACAGGTTTATCAGACGTTTCATTCCTACTCATTTTGGGGCTATAGATATTGCTCCTTTAATCGTTATATTTATAATTGCATTTCTCCAATATTTCCTCATTCCAACTCTTCATGAATTAGCCTTCAGATTAAGGGATTAACCCCTCTACAGTCCTTTTACAGCAAAACTTTTGAACTAATTGAGTATCTTATGATAAGATAATTAGGATTAAACTATAAAATGGAGGTTGCTGTGGAAGGAATTCATGTTGGTGTAATCCCAGATATCACCCTTTTCATCCAACTGGTTATATTTCTCATCTTTATGTTCATTATGAAGAAAATTTATTTTGATCCTTATCTTGAGGCATTTGATGAAAGGGAAAAAACTGTTGAAAATCTTTTAAAGGAAGCAGAGGAGAATAAAAAGAAAACAGAACAAATCCTTTCTGAAGTTGATGAAATCCTCGCAAAAACCAGAGCAGAAACCCAGAAAATTATGGAGCAGTACCATCAGGAAACCAATGAAATGGTTGCTGCTATCTTGAAAAAAGCCCAGAATGAAGCAGAGGAAATGATAGAAGATGCCAAGAAGGAAGTTGAAAGGGTTGTTGAGATAGAAAAGAAAACGATGGATAAGATTATTGAAAATCTTGCAGAAGAAATTGTTAACAAACTACTATTAAAGGAGAAGGCAGCATGAAAAAACTCTT
>CAZHWB010000019.1:0-3398 GCA_964536105.1 uncultured Aquificales bacterium
TTTATACTAAAAATAATATTCCAAAAAATCATACTTATAGCACTTGCCAGAGCAGCACCTATAATTCCATATATAGGAATTAATATATAATTTAAGGTAATATTTATAATCAATCCTATAAGAATAACATTTTGATGAAACTTCTGATGCCCGGTCATCTGAAGTATATACCCCACACTTCCAGCAGCAGCATTAACAAACTGCCCTATTGTTAAAATCATCAATGCAACAGCTCCAGCCCTAAACTCTTCTCCAAATATTCCAAGTATAGGCTTTGGAAAAATTAAAAATAGCAATAATACAGGAAAAGAAGTCCAAAATATTAATTTCGTTGACTGCTGAGCTACTCTTGCCAGACCTTTTATATCTCCCTTTCCCCAAAACTCTGCAAACTTTGGTGCAGCTATTGTATTTATTGCCATCAGTGTTATACTCGTTATCATGGATACCCTTAGAGCTACGTTATATATTCCAACTTCTTCTTCTGTTCTGAATATTCCTAACATTATAGTATCAGTCCATCCCATTATCAAGGCTAAGGAGCTTGAAAAGAGCATAGGGATAGAGACATGAAGAATTGAGGAGTAGGATAATGAACTGTTTGTTGTTTGCTGGGTTTGTAATGCTGAACAGCTTTTATTTAAGCTTTTCTTCCATACTAAATATGCAGATATTGACATGATAAAAACTGAAAAAATATAAACAGTTATGGGCAGTTTGTTTAGATTTATCTCAGTCTGGGAATAGGGTATAGCAAAGGTTAAAATTCCCAAAATAGCAGAAGCTAAAATAAAAATCCCCCCCCTGTTGAATAAACATATATTCCTTTATTTTTTTTAACCCTCTTAGACTTTCTGTATGAATAAAAAGTAAAACAAAGGGAACTATTCCTATAGATGCTATCTGAAAATAAGATGCTAAATGAGGTTTTTTAAAAATATATTCAGCTATGTATGGAGATAAGAAGAATACTAAAACTGATAAAAATAAAGAAAAAGGAATAACAAGCTTTATAGCTTTTTTATAAATATCCTTTACTATTTCCCATTTTCCCTGTGATGAGTATTCAGCAACAAATCTAAGCAGTGCTGTGTCCATACCAAGACGACCAATAACAGAGGATATCTGCAGGAGAGTGAAAGATAGAGCAAAAATTCCCATTGCTTCTGCACCATAGCCACGGGTTATGAGGAGAGTAAAAATATATCCAGCTATGATTCCTATTATCCTGAGAACAAATGCAATAGAAGATCCTTTTAAGATCTCTGCCAGATGAATATCATTTTTCAGCTTATTTGATATTTTTTCTTTATAATGACCAATGTTTTTGATCAGTATATTCATTTATTAAAAGATCTCATCCTGTTTTTTAGTCTTTATTTAATCTATATTCTAAATTCTAAAACATTCTTAAAGTTATTATTTAATAACATCTAAAATTTTTAAAAATTGCTCTTACAACTCTAAATATCCCTGTGTTTTCAGGTATTTTATTATCTTCTCCACGCTTTCTTCAAGAGTTTCTTTGTCTGTCTCAACAACTATTTCTGGATTTTCTGGCTCTTCATATGGATCGTCGATTCCTGTGAAATTCTTTATTATTCCCTGTCTTGCTTTCTTATATAATCCTTTTACGTCTCTCTGTTCACACACATCTAAAGAGCATTTTACATAGATCTCTATGAACTCCCCTTCTTCTAAAAGATTTCTGACAAACTCTCTATCTTTTTTATATGGTGATATAAATGCAGATAATACTATAATTCCAGCATCTACAAAAAGTTTAGATATCTCTCCTATTCTTCTAATATTTTCTTCTCTATCTTCCTGAGAAAAGTCAAGATCTTTGTTTATACCTCTTCTTATGTTGTCTCCATCTAAAACATATGTATGGATACCCATCTCAAAAAGTTTTTGAAAATCCTCTAAATCTTGAGGATTAACTATAAATAGCACATCTTTTATTCCAAGAAGCATAACAAGTGATAAAGGATAGTAAATCATAGGTTTATTGTAAATAGGGAGAAAATGTTTATTAATTGCTATTGTTACAGGATAAAGCCTCGTTCCGCTCCCACCTGCAAGGATAATAGCTCTCATATCAACCCTCAATTATCTATCTCTGCTTCTTTAACCTTCGAATAAAATTAAATTTCCTTGGTATTTCTATTATATTTATCATCAAACCTTATTATATCATTTTCTTCGACATATTCACCAACCTGTACTTCTATGATTTCTAAAGGAATTTTCCCTGGATTAATAAGTCTATGTTTGGTTGACTTTGGAACATATATACTTTCATTTTCATGAACAAAATATTCTTTAAGTTTACCAGTCTGATCTTCTAAAATCACTTTTGCAGTTCCTTTTATTACGACCAGTGTTCACTTCTGTGATAATGCATCTGTAAACTTAAAGATTCACCAGGTTTTACAGTTATTCTTTTTATTCTGTATCTTTCTCCTTTTTCAAGTTCTGTATAGCTTCCCCATGGTCTAAAAACTGTGGTATGAAACTCTGTGAGACTTTTTGTTTTTTCATTTTCTTTCAGCTTATTTACGATATCTTTAACTTTTTGTCCTTCTCCTTTTTTGGCAATCAGTAAGACATCATCCGTTTCAACGATTATTAGATCTTCAAGTCCGATTGTAGATATTAATCTTTTATTTCCAAAAATTAACGTTCCTTTAGTATTAACGTCTAATACATTACCGATTTTTACATTTTGATTTTCATCTTTTTCTAACACTTCATAGATACTGTCCCAAGAACCAACATCAGACCATGTTACGTCAACAGGTAAAACAACTGCTTTTTTTGTTTGTTCCATTACTGCGTAGTCTATAGATATGTCTGGCATATTTTTAAAATTCATTAACACTTCTTCAAATGCCTGGATTTCAATCTGTTTATAGATCTCGGGAACGTAGTTTTCTAGTTCTTCTAAAATAGTTTTTATACTAAAAGCAAACATTCCGCTGTTCCAGTAGTAATTACCTGACATTATGTATTTTTGTGCTGTTTGTAGATCTGGTTTTTCATGAAATTGTTTAACTTTGTATGATACACCAATTTTATTTTCTGCATTGGCTTCTATATAACCATACCCTGTTTCTGGTTTTATCGGATTTATTCCAAATGTTACTATATATCCTTGCTTTGCAAGTTCTTCAGCTTTTTTTATATATTCCACAAATTTGTCGTCAGGTGAGATGATGTGGTCAGAAGGAGATATAAATAAAACTTCCTCTTCGGAAACACCAAGTTTATCCAAGGCATACTTTGTAGCTAATGCAATAGCAGGAGCTGTATTTCTACCTATCGGCTCAAGAATTATATGAAGTTTTTTATCTGACTGCTTTAAAATATCGCTAATTTGATTTTTAACATGAAAC
>CAZHWB010000020.1:0-23520 GCA_964536105.1 uncultured Aquificales bacterium
CAGTTGTAGATTTGCCTTTAAAATTCTAAAAACCTTTGAAACCGCTTCATTTCCATTCTGGGTATGGAGGAGGGCTTCCTGTAATTTTTTCTTTTTAAAATGGGGAATTATACCAACAATAGGAATAGAAATAAGTCTTTCTATCTCATTGATATATTTAACTTTATCCTCAAAAAGATCCCTCATATATCCATAAGCTGTTCCAAATAAAAGACCTATTAAAGCACCTAAAACAAGGAGTATATTTTTCTTAGGTTTTATTGGTGCCTTTGGTAAAGAAGCATCATCTATTATTCTTACCCCTGCAAGGGCAGATATTTCAGCCAGGGATGCCTCTAGCTTTTTCTGGATAAGGTAGGAGTATATTTTTTCATTTACTGCGTAATTTCTCTTTATTCTTATAAATTCTTTTTCTTTTTCAGGAAGTGATCTTAAGAAGTTCTCATAGCGGTATATAACTGTCTTTGTCCCTGAAATCCTGTCATCAATCTCATTTTTTAGATTCAGAACTGCCTGCTGGATGTTTGTTTTTATTTTTTCAAGCTGGGCATTTAGTTTTTCAACGTCTGGATGTAGCTGGGTGTACTCTGTTAGAAGTGACTGTTTTTTTGCAACCAGTTTGTTGTAATCCTGAACTAAAGAAACTAAGACAGGATCCTTAATGCCGTATAGATTTATTGTTTTATTTTCGCTGGTTTTTACCTGATGGTAAACATCATCCAGTATTCTCTTTTCTATTAAAAGTTTTGCGTATGATTTATCAAACTCGCTTAATTTTTGTATTGTAACCTGTGCTTCACTTGATATATCTATAATTTTGTTTTGTTTTTTAAACCTTTCCAGTGCGACTTCTGATTTGTGGAGGTTCTGACTTACTATTTCCAGCTGACTGTTTATAAATCTTAATTTTTGTTTTATCTCCTGTGTTCTGCCTTTAGCAGATTCCTCAATATAAGCAAAAATAAGGTTATCTATGAAATCCTTTGCCCTTTTGGGGATATTGTCTTCATAGCTTATTTCTAAAACAGATGAGTATTTTGATGTTTTTTCTACACTTAATCTACTTAAAGCCTCATCAATTAAATCTTCTTTGTTTACAACTGTAAAAAGGAAAGGCTTTGAAAAATCTTTAATTTTCTCAACAGAGAATGTGGCAAAGGGGGTTTCTATTCTTTCTCCGTATCTGTATTTCTTTTCAAATGGGTATTTCTTTCCTTTTAGTCTTTCTAAAAGGGGTTTTTCTATCTCAAGATAAAAGCTGTCTTTGGAGGAAGGTTTTATAACAAACCTTTTTCCATAAACCTGATTATTTTTTATATTATGGATAATAACCTTAAATGGAGTGTTGTGGTAAACCTCCACTTTTTTTAGAAATCTGATTTCAAAATATCTAATGGTTTCATTGAGATTTTCTATAACTTTCTTTACAAGATTTCTGGACTGGATTTTATCTATTTCTGTTTCAATATTTGTGTTTGTTTCTGCTTCTAATGTTATCTGCTGTTGTTTTTGGATTGTAGGTATTATCTCTATTTTTGCTTCAGATCTGTAGATTTTCTCAGATGTGTACAGATAGTAGACAGTAAAAAGCATTGAAAGAAATGTAAAAACTATAAAAGCCTTTGAATGGGACTTTATAGGCTTGAGGAAATCTTTTATTTCATCTTCTGTTGTTATGTTTTTATATTCATTTTTTTCTCTCATTCCAGCTCTCCCCTACTGACTTAAGTATTTGATATCAACAAATGAGCTTAAAATTCCTCCTATAAGGTTTATAAGAGGTAAAGCTCCATTTATGGCTAAATTCATTCTTTTTGTTTTATTTGGAGGTATGTAAACAATATCCTCAGGGTTTAGATAAAGATTTGATAGGAGCAGTCTGTCTGTTCTGGATAGGTCTAACCTGAGAATTTTAGGATTTTTTAATCCACCTTTTAAGATATAAACGGCATCTCTTTTTCCAAAGTCGGTTATATCCCCTGCCCTTGATATTGCCTCTATTAATGGGATTTTGTCCCTGTAAACAGGTATCATACCTGGGTTTTTTACTTCCCCTATAACGTATATTCTTTTATTAACAATCTCTATGTATATATCAGGTTTCTTTATGTATCTGCTGTATTTTTCTTTTAGGATATCTTCCAGCTCATCTTCAGTTAGGCCATCTACATGGAGTTTACCTATAAGGGGCAGGGTTATTGTTCCATCTTTTGATACAAGGATTCCCCTATCCTGGATGTCAGGTCTAGATATATCCCTTGTACTTAACTCTGGATGTCTGTAAAAAAGTATAGATATTCTATCCCCTGGTCTTATCTTATAGCTGTATTCAACAGAAATACTGTTGTAGGTTTTTATTTCCTCTATAGAAGACGTTTTCATAACTTCTTTTTTCTGGGCACATCCTGTTACAGCTATCATGAAGACCAAGAAAAGACCTAAAAATTTCATGGTTTCATCTCCCCCAGGGTTTTAAATGTTGTTTTTCTGTTTTCTTTTTTATGAGCAAAAAGCTTGCCTAATTTAAAGTGGACAATTGATGAGTATATGTATGTGTAAAGGCCTATAAAAAGCAGTGTGTAAACAGTCAGGAGATATATATTCTCCCTGATTGTAAAAACAATAAAATCAAGAATTCCAATTACTATAAGGATTGTTAAAGAAGCTAAAGAGTTTGCTTTTACAGGGTTTTTTATAAGTTTTTTAAAGTATCTGTAGTATATAAGGGTGTGCAGGTGTAGTTTATCAGCTTCCATTATACCTTTTCCCTGTTTCTTTCTTCTGATTATTGAGAATAAGACTTCCCATACTGGATATATAAGAAGCGCAAACGGGAACCAGGGGGACAGGTAAGGTTCATTTGATATTAAAACGGCAAGTTCTCCCAGGGCAAAACCAAGAAGGTAAGAACCTCCGTCCCCAAGGAATATTTTTCCGGTTGTTATATTTATGATAAAAAATGCCAGTGTTGAAAATAGAAATATGCCGGACAACAGTTCAATATTTGGGTTTTGGGTTGATAACAGGAAGAAACTAAAGCCTAATATTGCTATTCCTGATGATAGACCGTTTAGACCATCAATAATATTAACTGCATTTATAAAGCCTATTACACTTACTATTGTGAATATTAACGCTACAGGGAAAAACAGTTTTATATAGTAAATGTCGTATACCACACCATTAAGAACAATAAGGATATACATAACAGGGATTGACATCATGATAAGTCTAAGAATAGGGGGAAGTTCCTGGGTGTAATCTTCAAAAAGACCAATTATAAAAACAATCGTGGCTGAAGCTAAAAAGAAAAGGATTTCTCTGTTATCATTGAAAAAAAATACAGATACAAGAAAAACAGATAAAAATATAGCAAGGCCACCTATACGGGGTATCTGATAGACGTGGATAGCATGCTTTTTTTCTTTACTGTCCCCGAAATTTTTATCAGGGGAGATATATTTCAATATGGTAAATACCAGTATTCCAGACAAGAAAAATGATATTAGATAAGCAATTTTTTCACTTTCAGATGTGTTGTCAAAAATTTTTCCAGAACTGATAATCATTGACACTGCCAGTAAAAAGATCCCCCAGATTGTTAGTTTTCTTATACTGTAAAAATTTTTTGCGTTCATTTTGCTTCACCTGACTGTTTCTTTGTTAAATTTATTTGCAAAAAAGGTTCCATTGGTTGTTTTTGTTTATTTTCATATACTTACAACTGTCATTTTTTTTACAAATGTAAAAAAAACTGACATAGAAATTTATGGAAAAAAAATTTACATATATTTGAAATATATAGACATATATTAGTATATACACTATATTTAGATATAAAATATATGGAGGGTTATAAAATGATGCTGGTTAACGTAGTTTTGTCTTTTATATTATTTGTTGCTTTAAAGGCTTATGGATATGAGGATTTTGTTCAGTATCAAAAAGGGTACTATTACGTGGTTATAAAAAAGGGTTCTTTTAAATCTGTAAATGCAAAGCTGATAGAGGAAATCCAGAGCCACAACTGGGAAGTAATCCATACAATAAATGTTGACAAAACGGCGAAACTTAAAACACCTTACAAGACGCATCTTCTCTGTAAAGGGGATTACCTTAAAAAAGGTGTTGGGATATTTAAACCAATTGGGGTTATTATTCCCTGTAAACTGGCTGTATATGTGGAAGGCAGCAGTGTAAAAATCCTTGTTGAGGATGTGATGGAGCTGGCGAAAATATATGCCCCTGGGGATGAAACCTTTAAAAGGTTTTTATCAAAGGTTAAAGAGGAAATGATAGACATTTTAAATAAAACGGCTGCCAGATTCCACAAAAGTAAATATACACCCTATGAATAGTAAACCTCCGCAGGGTGGTTTACCCTTGTAAGTTTTTTTTGAAGACCCCATTTTTAAAGAAAAAGTGTTTAAATGGGGTCGTATGATATTTTTTAAAGATACAGGGGTTTTCTGGGTAAAAGATGAAAAGGAGATACCTGCTCTAAAGGAGCATTTTAAATCTGAACTTTATAAAAAAAATAATCAGTATTTTATAAAGGGAAGTGAAAAGAACTACAGTGCTTTAATAGAAAACTTTAAAGGGATTTTAGATTACAGCTGTTATTTGTATCCCCTTATGGTTGAGCTTAAAAGGAAAAATCTTAAAGTTAAAACCCGTTATCTGTATTTTTATATAAACCTTAAGTTTCTGAAGTTTATAAAAAAAACACCTGAAGAGGTAGATATAGAAGATATAAACAGATATCTCAGATTTTTGAAATATGCAGGAAAAAAGATATCTACTATAAACACTGTAAAAAATGCCCTTTACTTTTTTTATAAAAACAGACTTGATAAAAGACTTTTTAATGTTTTGAATATAAGAAAAAGGAAAAATATCCCAAAGGTTTTTTCTAGAGAGGAAATACAAAAAATAATAAACAGTGTTGAAAATACCAAACATAAACTTTTACTGAAAATAGCTTACAGTTGTGGACTAAAGCTGGGTGAAATAATTAGAATAAAGGTATCTGATATAGATCTGGGAAAAAAAAGGCTGTACGTCAGGGATAAAAATTCAAAGATTGTTAGATACGTTCCTATACAGGATACCCTTGTGGAAGACATTAAAGAATATATAACAGGGTACTACCGGGATAAAAATGGTTTGTCTGACTATCTGTTTTTCTCTGAATTTCCTAAAAAGCAAACAGAAAAAATTACAGATAGGACAGTAGAGGAGATTTTCCAGAAAGCTGTCCGTAAAGCAGGAATAAAAGGGCACTTTACATTTTCTTCCCTAAGGGACAGTTTTGTTGTTCATCTTCTTGAAAAAAAATTTCCTATAAATCAACTGATAAAGATATTAGGAACTACAAAAGCCCAGTTTTTCAACAGATATGAGTTTTATATAAAAGCTACTGGATATACTGAAATACCGGATCTACTTGATTTTGGGGATATCCATTAAATTAAAAATTTTTAAAATAAAAAGATACCACTCCTGTAAATTCTTTCAGTTTAATTCTTTTTTCCTGCAAAAAATCAGTTTTTCTATAGATATGGCGGTCTTCTTCTTTACAGGTAGATTTTTACTAAAAAAGAGGGAGGTTTTTAATATGAAAAACGTATGGCTTTTTTTACTGCTTTTTTCAATATTCCTTTCTTTTAATTGCGGAGGAGGTGGTGGTGAAGGTGAATCTTATGTGCAACCTGGGAGCACAGGAAAAGCCATTATAGGGAATTTGGGAAATGCTGATGTAAAGATATTTAAGGTTGAGGGTGATGGTTCCCTTTCTCTCCTCTGGACCGGGAAAACCTCCAGTGGGGAAACATTAGATGAAATTGGAAATTTTGATACCCATGCAGATGAGCTTACCGATGACAGTTTATATATATACCAGGTTTGCGGCGGGTATGACTGGGATGTTGATGATAATGGCATAAAAGATGAAGTCCCCACTGAAAATAACGGGTGTATTAGAGCTGTTGTTTTAGGCAGAGAAGTAAAGGAGGTTGGAAATAGATTTATTGTGTCTTCCCTAACAGAATTTCAGTATAGGTGGATAGCTAGGTTTCTAAAGTACAACTACAGTAGAGATAAACTTTTAAATGAAAGAAACAGGATAGCAGAAAAAATGCTTTTATATGATTTAAATGGGGATAATTCTATAGATCAGAAAGATATTATTATCTTCAATCCTAAAACAGATTCCCAGAAAGTTCATCCTTTATTACTTGCCCAAGGGGAGGATTTTATAGATGCTTTACACAGAGATGATCCTTTTATTCCAAGAATGGCAGGTTCTGTAAGCACAGTGGATATCTTAAATGGAAAGGATATTCTTATAGATGGAAATTATGCTTTTACTATATGGCCATTTACTATTTTGGATATATCAGATCCATTTAACCCTGCTGTTGTCCATAAAATAGAAACTGTATATGGAGAAAAACTCTTTAAATCTGGTAATTTTGTTTATATAGCTGATCGAAATAGAGGTATCCATATTATAGACGTGTCTGACATATCAAATCCTGTAGTTAAATCAAGATTTTATTTATCAGGTGCATACTTCACAGATATTTACATTTCAGGAGATTATGCCTACGCCGTGGATAAAATTAGCGGACTTAAAATTATAGATGTATCTGATAAATCAAATCCTGTCCTTATATCTTCTTTTCCTATATCTGAAAATATTTACTCTATTTCTGGGAAAGGAAACTACCTGTATATTGGAGGGGACAGATATCTCCACATAATAGATATTACAGATATAAACAACCCTATTGAAGAAAAGAAATTAAATACAGGAAGGGTTTACAGTATAGATATATCTGGGAACTATCTTTATATATCAGGTTATAGTCTAGGAATATACAATATAGCAGACCCTTCAAATCCTGCTCTTGAAAGTGTTATACCAGTTTATTCAAAAGATACATATGTAAGGGAAAATGTACTTTTTAGTGCAGGTCCTTTAAGAGTCTATCTTTTTGATATTTCAGATAAAAAACATCCACAAGAAGTAGGTCAGATACCTACAGGGATTTATGATAAAGCTGTTTCTGTAAAGGATAATTTTGTATTTGTTGCTGGAGATAAAAAGATAAAAGTACTTTCAACCTTATCAGGAAGCTTTAATCAAAATGACTTTAAAGAACCGGTTATTGTAAAAGAGATAAGTACAACAGGTGCAAAAGCTTTAGATATAAAAGGAGGTTTTCTTTATGTTGCAGATACAAATTCTTTAAAGATATTTGATATTTCAGATCCTGTAAATCTATCTTTAAAAGGAAGATTACTTACAGGTGCGCTTGATATATTTGTAGATGGAAATTACGGATATATATCTGGAGGTGTAAGGGGATTTTTTATTGCTGATATCTCTGATAAAACAAATCCTTCCATTGTGTCATCTATTTCTACTGTTAAAGCTTTCTCAGCTTATAAAAAGGGCAGTTATGTGTACCTTGCAGGGGGTGGTTCCAGGTACATGTATATTGTAGATGTTTCTGATATTTTAAACCCATCTGTTATTTTTTCCTTTAATGTGGAGAATTCTGTTTATGATGTATATGTTCAGGATAGGTATGCTTTTGTTGCAGGTGCTGGATCAGGCCTTAAAATCCTGGATATTTCTGACCCTCTAAATCCTTCTCCTGTTTTGGATTTAGATACAGATAGTGCGCATGGTATTTTTGTATCTGATGGGTATCTTTACTTAGCCGATGGCAACGGAGGGTTAAAAATATTTGATATATCAGATGTTCCTTCTTCCAGATTAGTTGGATCTGTAGGTACAGGTCATTATGCCTGGAAATCTTACGTTTACGATAGATTTTCCTTTGTGGCAGATGGATTTGGAGGGGTTCAGATTATAGATATATCTAACAAAAATGAACCTGAGGTTGTAGAATTTATAAATACAAAGGATTATGCATTTGATGTATCTGTTTTTGGTAATTATATGTATATAGCTGATGGGAAAGGTGGAATTTTGGTAGTTGATATGGATTTATATGATGAGCTTGAATAGGCGATGGAGCTTTCGTGGATAAAACTATTTTTTATGTATGTCTTTCTATTGCAAAGGGTTTAGGAAGCAAGACGGTAAAAAAGCTCCTTGACGTGTATGAAGATCCTGAGCTTATTTTTCATACTTCAGTCGAGGAGCTTTCTGGAATTATAGGTTTAAAAAGGGCAGAGTATCTTTTAAGGGAAAAAGAAACTTTAATTGAAAAATCAAGATGGATATTAGAAAAAGCCGTTAAAAAAGATATTAAGGTAGTACCTTTAAAAGATAGAAGGTATCCCCGGTTGTTAAAGGAAATTCCCGATCCTCCTACTGTTTTGTATGTAAAAGGTAACCTGTCATCTGTAGATAGATCTATATCTGTTGTTGGAAGCAGAAGGTTTTCTTTATACGGAAAATCTATAACCTACAGATTTGTTAAGGAGTTATCTGGAGAAAACATAAATATTGTTTCAGGATTGGCCCTCGGCATAGATACTATAGCCCATAAATCGGCTTTGGACAGTGGTGGTTTTACTACAGCGGTTCTTGGATGCGGAGTAGATGTTGTATATCCTTATGAGAATAGGGAGCTTTATGATAGGATTTTAGAAAGGGGGTGTCTTATCTCTGAGTATCCCCCAGAAACGAAACCTTCAAAATACACATTTCCCCAGAGAAATAGGATTATAGCCGGGCTTTCCTATGGGACAATTGTTACAGAAGCCCCTGAAAAATCCGGAGCCCTTATAACTGCAAAATTAGCAAATGAGTACGGCAGGGTTGTTTTTGCCGTACCAACAAATATAAATAATCCATACGGTAAAGGATGTAACATTCTTATAAAAGAGGGGGCAGTTCCCCTTTTATCTACAGATGATATAAAGCAGGAAATTCCCTTCCTTTTTGAACAGGAAAAAGAGCAAAAGGATATACAACTTTCAGATATAGAAAGGGAAATCTTGGAGATCCTTACAGAACCAAGACATATAGACGTTATTATTCAAAAAACTGGTTATTCTTTTAAGGAGATTTCCTTAATTCTTTTTGATATGGAAATGAAAGGACTTATAGAATGCAGTCAGGGAATGTACATAAGAAGATAGGAAGGCCCAGGCCTTCCTGTTTTATTCGTAAAGGAATTTATTTTTAGGTTCTTCCCCTTCTTTTACTTCCTTAAGGGATACCTTTGCTCTTCCCTGTTCATCAATGTCTATAACTTTTACCGTTAATATGTCTCCGACTTTTATCTTTTCTTTAGCTGACCTTATTCTTTCTGGGGATATCTGGGAAACGTGGAGGAGAGAGAGTTTACCTGGCATTAACTCAACAAATGCTCCGTAATCCTCAACCCTGGTAACTTTACCCATATAAACTTCGCCAAGCTCTATATCCATTATAAGACGTTCTATCATTTCTTTTGCTTTTTCTCCACTTTCCCCATCAACTGCGTATATTCTCACAAGACCGTCAGGCTGTAAATCAACTTTAACCCCTGTTTCCTCTATTATCTTCTTAATATTTTTACCTGAAGGTCCTATAATAATTGGTATTTTTTCAGGTAAAACCCTCATTGTTATGATTTTTGGAGCGTGGGGACTTAATTCAGGTCTTGGCTCAGGGATTGCTTCGTACATAAGATCAAGAATATGCATTCTTGCCCTGTGGGCCTGTTTTAATGCCTCATCAAGTATCTCTCTTGTTAAACCTTTAATCTTAATATCCATCTGGATTGATGTTACCCCATCCCTTGTTCCAGCAACCTTGAAATCCATATCCCCAAGATGGTCTTCATCTCCAAGGATATCTGTTAAAACAACATATTCATCACCCTCTTTAAGGAGTCCCATCGCAATTCCAGCTACATGCTTTTTCATTGGGACGCCAGCATCAAATAAAGACAGGGATGCACCGCATACTGTTGCCATTGATGTGGAGCCGTTTGATTCCAGGATTTCCGAAACCACCCTTATAACATAGGGGAATTCTTCTTCCGGAGGTATAAGAGGCTCTACAGCCCTTTCCGCTAAGTTCCCATGTCCTATTTCCCTTCTAGATGGGGCCCTTGGAGGTCTGGCTTCCCCAACACTAAACGGCGGGAAGTTGTAATGGAGCATGAATCTTTTCTTTTCTTCTCCCTCTTCTATACTCTCTTCTATCTGTTCTTCCCCTGGAGCTCCTAATGTTGTAGCAACAAAAGCCTGTGTTTCTCCCCTTGTAAATATTGCAGAACCGTGGACCCTTGGGAACATTCCTGTTTTGATCCAGATAGGTCTTATTTCATCAGGTTTTCTTCCATCTATTCTAACTTTTTCCTTAAGAACCTTTTCCCTCATTATTTCAGAGGTTACCTCTTTAAAAAGAACCTCTATTTTACTTTCTTTTTCCTCTGGGATTTCAATCTGGGATACAGTTTCTTCAAATATCTCTTTTAGGGCTTTTCTTCTTTCCTTTTTATCTTTAATAGATAGGGCTTCTTTTATTTTCTGGTAAGCTATCTCTTTTATTGCTTCCTTGAGTTTTATTTCTTCTTCATCTATAACAACCTGTATTTTTTCTTTTCCTGCTTTTTCTTTTAATTCTTCCTGTATCTGGATAAGGGGCTGCATTTTTTCATGGGCAAACATTATGGCATCTAATATGACTTCTTCAGGAACCTCTTCAGAACCGCCTTCCACCATAACTATTGCATCTTTTGTTCCTGCTACAACAATATCTAAATCTGACTCATTTCTCTGCTGGTATGTTGGATTTATAATAAATTCTCCATTTACCCTGGCAACCCTTACCCCTGCAACAGGGCCTTCAAAGGGTGCTTCAGATATATGTAAAGCTGCAGATGCCCCAACTATAGCAAGAACATCAGGATCGTATTTATCATCGGCGGATAATGTTAAGGCTGTTATCACAACATCATTAAAAAAGCCTTTTGGGAACAGGGGCCTTAACGGTCTATCTATAAGTCTTGAAACAAGAATTTCTCTGATAGATGGTTTTCCTTCCCTTTTTACAAATCCACCGGGGATTTTACCATAGGCGTATGTTTTTTCCCTGTACTCAACAGTCAATGGAAGAAAATCTATATCAGCCTGGGCTTCTTCTGCAACAACAGCAGCTACTAAAACAGCTGTTTCACCCTGTCTTACAATAACAGCTCCGCTTGCCTGTCTGGCAAAATAACCTGTCTCTATAGAGACAGGCTCGTTATCTATAACAGTCTGGACATCTATCTTTTCAATTTTAATCTCTCCTATTTCTCCCATTACTTACTCCCGGTAGCTTCTCTTATTCCTAACTCCTCAACGATTTTCTGGTATCTCTCTACATCTACCCTTTTAAGATACTTAAGAAGTTTTCTTCTTTTATTAACCATTCCTATGAGACCTCTCCTTGAATGGAGGTCTTTTTTATTTTTCTTTATGTGTTCTGTTAGATTTTTTATTCTCTCTGTGAGAATAGCAATCTGAACTTCTGGAGAACCTGTATCTCCTTCATGTCTGGCAAACTTCTTTATAATCTCTGCCTTTTTCTCAGGTGTAATAGACATTAATAAACCTCCTTGCTTAATGTTTTAGATTTAGACTATTTTACGAACTGTATATTATACTACTAAAGAGCTATATTGTTAATATTTCTTTATATTTCTGTTTTTATGTTTTTCAAGATTTTACCTGTATCTTTTAAGAAGTTCATCCTGTATATCTTCCAGTTCAACCTCTGCATCTACCAGGGCAACTATAAGATGGAATATTAAATCAGACACCTCGTACACAATCTCATCTTTATTTTTGTTTTTCAGGGCTATAACAGTTTCAATGGCTTCCTCTCCAACCTTCTGAATAATCTTGTCTGAACCTTTTTCAAAAAGCTTAGCTACGTAAGACCCTGCAGGTCTGTTTATTTTTCTGTTATGTATTTTGTTGTACAATGCGTGGAATATTTCATAAGCATCAGGTTTCCCATCTTTTTTAAAGTGTATATCCCTGTAAAAACAGCTTTCCTCCCCTGTATGACACGCTACACCGTAATCTTTTACCAGGTATAGGATGCTGTCATTATCGCAGTCTACTTTTACCTTTACAACTTTTTGTTTATTTCCAGATGTTTCACCTTTTACCCATAGGGTTTTCCTTGACCTGGAGTAGTATGTGGCATATCCTGTTTCCAGCGTTTTTTCTATTGCCTCTTTGTTGGCAAAAGCCTGCATCAAAACCTTACCTGTGTAGTAACTCTGGGTTACCACAGGAACAAGGCCGTCTTTATTAAATTTTATCTGGGATATTATGTTGTTTATCTCCAACTGTAAACTCCTTTTTATTATTATTTTATCACCTGGACTTTTTACATTATAATAGTCTGGCTATGAAAGATCTTAGACCTACATCTAACCTTGTTAAGCAAGCTCTCTTTAATATTCTTTATGATGTTTCTGGTACAGTTTTTGGCGATTTATTTGCCGGAACAGGGGAAATCGGCATAACAGCTTTAAAGAAGGGGGCTAGATTTGTGGTTTTTGTAGAGAAAAATAAAAAAAGGGCATCTGACATAAGAAAAAAGGCCTCACAGATTTCCAGTAATTTTAAGGTTTATTCTAATGATGTTTTGAGATTTTTAAAAACGTATAAAGGGGAACCTTTTGATATTCTTTTTGCAGATCCACCATACGATTACAGACATTATAAACAGCTTATAGATCTTGCCTTATCAAATCTAAAGGAAGGTGGAGTTTTTATACTTGAACACAGAGCCGGAAAAAGTTTTGGTGCAGATGAGGAAAGGAAATATGGTGACACAATTTTATCCTTCTGGAGAAAGTAAATGAAAAGGATTTCAGTTTATCCAGGAACATTTGATCCTGTCCATCTTGGACATCTTGATATTGTAAAAAGGGCTTTAAATATCTTTGATTATATTATTGTTGCTATAGCAAAAAATCCCAGAAAAAAGCCCCTTTTTTCCCTTGAAGAAAGGGTAGATATGTTTGAGCAGTGTGTGAAAGAATTTCAGGGAAGGGTTATTGTTGAGCCATTTGAAGGCCTCCTTGTAAACTTTATGAAAAAATATAACACCAAGATTATAGTCAGAGGTGTCAGACTTTTTACCGATTTTGAGTATGAGCTTCAAATAGCAATGACAAATTACAATCTTGATAAGGTAGAAACACTTTTCTTAATGCCCTCCCAGGAGTATATTCATATAAGTTCAACTATTGTTAAAGATGTTGCTTTTCATCACGGAGATGTAACAGGTATGGTTCATCCTTACGTTAAAGAAAAACTTATGGAAAAAATTCAGGGGGTAAATAGGTGAAAAAATATATACTGTTTGTCTTTTTATCTGCAGTCCTTTTTTCCTGCATTCCTGCAAAAAAGACTTCCACTTTACAAAAAACTCCTGTAAAAACTGAAGAAAAAAATTACAGACATATCTACTGTATAAAAGAAATAAAAATGCAAAGACCAATGGAAACAGCTTTAGATGTTTTGACCCGTTATATAACGAAGGCAGTTTTGACCTCTGGAAATATACTCCAGTGTTCCTCAAAAACAGACAGATATATATCCCTTGATATTAAATCCCTTTATATATACTCAATCGGTTATTCCATATCCCAGAGGGCTTCTATTTATAAGGTAAATATCAATATGGATGTTATTATTGAAAATAGAAAAAATCAGCCTATTCTTAAGGAAAATGTTAAAGAGACTACCCAGTACGTTGGGGCAGGACTAAGGGCAGACATAGAGAGAAGATATGCCCTTGAAGAGCTTGCAAAGCTTATAGAAGTTAGAATTTTTACTATTCTTTCAAAGGATAAATGAAGGAAAAAAATATTGTTCAGCTTGTAAAAAATAGGGATATTCAGACTTTAGGTTCTGTGGTTTTTATTTATGGAACTGAAAATCTATTAAAAAAACAGCTTATTGATATTTTAAAGGAAAAATCAGATAAGGATATTCATATCTTCTGGGGTGATGAACTTGAGATATCAGAGCTTTTAGAGGTATTTTCAGGGGGTTCCCTTTTTTCTGCCGGGAATATAGCCGTTATTTTTGAAGCAGATGCATTTTTAGAAAAGGTATCAAAAAAGGAACTGCAACTTTTAAAATCAATACTTGAAAAGGTTAAAAGCTCTTCTGACAGTCTGGTATTTGTATCAAATAAAGAAAAAGTGCCGTCTAAAGAGCCTTATAAGAGTATCGTATCAGCAGGGGACACTGTTGTTTCAAATAAACTTACCCCAAAAGCGTTTGTAATGTCATTAAAGAAAAAAATCCAGTCATACGGTAAAGGGATAGATGATGATACCGTAAAGTATCTGGCAGGAAAACTAAAAAACAGCCTTGAATACGCAAAACAGGAGGTAGAAAAATTAATCCTTTATGTCCAGGATAAAGAAAAAATAGAAAAATCTGATATAGATGCTATAATAACCCCAAAACTGGAAGAGAATATATTTTCATTTATTGCTGATTTCTTTACAAAGAAAAAAAGTGCTGTTTTTTCTTTAAAAAACCTTTTAGAAACAGGATATCATCCCTTTGAGATACAGGGACTGATCCTTTTTTATATAAATAAGCTTCTTGTTGTTCTTTCTTATATGGAAAATGGGTATACTGTGGAGGAGGGTTTAGACAGGGCAGGTATAAAACATCCAGCCCAAAAAGGTATATACAAGAAAATCCTCTCTGTACAAAGCAGGGATAGTTTAATAGAGCTTTTAAAGGATTTATACAACCTTGAAAAATCCCAGAAAGTGTACTTTGAGGATATTGAAAAAAAGCTGGAAAATTTTATTGTTTCCCATATTTACAGTTAAAAGCAGAAAAAGATGGTAGAAATGGAAAATTCATTAAGACCTCTATCTTTTAATGAATTTATAGGCCAGGAAAAAATAAAGGAAAAACTGAGGATTCTTGTGGAAGCCTCCAAAAAGAAAGGTAAAATCCTTGACCACATTCTTTTTTCAGGTCCCCCTGGACTGGGGAAAACATCTATGGCTCATATTATTGCTTCTGAGCTTGGAAAAAACATAAAGGTTACATCAGGACCGGTTCTTGATAAAAAAGGGGATTTAGTTGGGATTTTATCTTCCCTTGAGGAGGGTGATATCCTTTTTATAGATGAGATCCACAGGCTTAACCCTTCTGTGGAAGAAGCTCTGTACCCAGCTATGGAGGATTTTAAGGTTGATATTATCCTTGGAAAAGGAAGGGGAAGCAGATCTATAAGGCTTGATATACCTAAGTTTACTCTTATCGGTGCAACAACAAAAACCGGAAAATTAACATCTCCGCTTTTATCAAGATTTGGTATTGTTCTTAATTTTGACTTTTATGATGAGGTGTCCCTTTCTAAAATTGTTGAAAGAACCGTGAAGCTTAATTCCTTTGAGATAACAGAAGAGGCTTCTTTAGAGATTGCAAAACGTTCCAGAGGAACCCCAAGAACTGCAAATATGATTGCAAAAAGGGTTATAGATTACGCTGTTGTAGAAGGAAAGAAGGTTATATCAATTGAGATAACTTTAAAGGCTCTTGAGTTTTTTGAGATAGATGAAAATGGTCTTTCTAATATAGATAAAAAGTATTTAGAGGTTCTGGTTAAACATTTTGAGTGTAAGCCGGTAGGGATTAATACAATATCCTCTGCTATATCTGAAGATAAAAAAACAATTGAAGAAATAATAGAGCCTTATCTTTTAAGGAAGGGATTTATTGAAAAGACCCCTAGAGGAAGGATTCCCACAGAAAAGGCGGTAAAGATATTCAGGTAGGGGCAAAAGCCCCTTTTGTTAACATGAGAAAGAATTTCCGCAGCCGCAGGAATTAGCAGCGTTTGGATTTTTGATTGTAAAACCGCCCCCCATAAAGTCATTTACATAATCAAGCTCAGCTCCGCCAATGTAAGGGGCACTAAATTCATCTATAGCTATTTTTACACCATTTGAAAGTTCAACAACCCTGTCATTCTCAGTTATTTCTTCATCAAATCCCATTGCATACTGGAATCCAGAGCAACCTCCTGGAACTACTCTAACCCTTAAAATAGGATTTTCTATCCCCTGTTCATCGGCTATTCTTTTAATCTCATTTGCTGCAGCTTCTGTTACTTTAAAATCAACTGTTGCATTCATAAATAAATACCTCCTCTTTTCTTACGTTTTATACATCATATTTAAGTATATTAAACATAGTTATGATAATAATCAGAAAGACAGCATATAGTATATTCCAGATGATATATACCGGTTTAGGGGAAGGCCAACATTACCCTCTAATAATTTTTCTAAAAATCCCTTTTTCTTTGAGAGCTTTATAACAACTGCCTTTTCTGCCTTTGCAAGCTTTTTCGCTTCATCTATGGCATCCTGTATATTCCCCAGTTTATCTACAAGCTTTAATCTTTTTGCCTGTCTTCCACTGAAGATTCTTCCATCGGCTATTTCCCTTAGCTCTTCTTTCTTAATAGGCCTGTATTTTACAATAGCGTCTAAAAACTGGTCATATACATCAAGAATTGTTTCCTCTATGAGCTTCTTCTGTTCAGGGGTAAGTTTGTGATTGGGATACAGGATATCTTTATTTTCCCCACTTTTTATATTTTCTATTTTCAGTCCTATTTTGTTTAGTATTTCTGTCGCGTCTACGTGCTGGATGATAACACCTATACTACCTGTTATGGTACCGGGGTTTGCGTATATAACATTTGCAGGGGCTGATATATAATACCCCCCTGATGCTGCCACATTTTCCATAGATACAACAACAGGTTTTCTACTCCTTATTTTTTCTATAGCCCTGTATATAGATTGGGAAGCCCCTACAGCCCCACCTGGACTATTTACATGTAGAACAACACCTTTTATAGAGCTGTCCCTTTCAGCTATTCTAAACTGTCTTACTGTTTCTGTTGAATCTGATATAACACCGTTTATCTCTATAAGGGCTATTTTTGGGGTGTTTTTGTAAGAAAAAAAAGAAAAGGCATATATTCCCAGACCTATTAAAAAAAGAACAGCAAAAATCCATCTTAGCTTCATAAAATCCCTCCTATATAGTTAGCTCTGGAACGTGGATAAAGTGCAGTTCTGGAAGTTTTCTTATCTTTATTTTTTGTCCAAGGAGGTATCTTATATAACCACTTTTCTGATTCAGCTCTTCCACTATACGTTCTGTATCCTTCAAAGAGGATATATACACTTCAGCTTTTGAAAGGTCCTTTGCTGTATCTACCCTTAGTACCGTTATCATGTTTCCTGCCTCTGGGGACAGCTCTTCTATAAATATCTCACTTAAAGCCCTCTTTATAGCTTCATTTACCTTTTCAGATTTATGACTTTTTCTTGCCATTAAAAAATCTCCTTATAAACGTTGATATGAATTTCTGGATAATTAATCTCTACAAAGTTTATTATATTCTGAACAACCTTTTCTGTCTGGTTTTTATCTGGGGTTACGGTAACAACAGCAACCTGTGCTGTCTGCCACTTTTCCACGTCTCCTACTTCAGAAACGGAAACATTAAACTTATTTTTTAGCTTTTCTTTTAAAGAACGGACAACCATTCTTTTTTCCTTTAATGAACCTGCATGGGGAATGTAGATATCAAAAACAACGCTTCCTATAAACATCTTCCAAATCCCCTTTAAAATTTTTCATTAAATATATACTAAAGTGAATTATTTCCAGTTTCTTTACTCAGGTTATACAGGGTAATGAACTTTTCTAAGGGAAGTTCCTCAACCCTTGCAGTTTCAGGAACATCTGCCTTTTTTAATATATCCCTGTCTATTTTGCTCCTTAGCATTTTTCTTCTGTGTGAAAATAACCCTGAAACAAAATTTTTGTATCTTTTTGCTTCTTTAAGTGGAACAGGGAGACTGTCTTTAGGTGTAAGTTTCACAACAGCTGATGTTACCTTTGGTGGAGGTTTAAAGAACCTTGCAGGAACACTCATAACGTACTCTACGTTAAAGAATGTTTGGATGAAAACAGTCAGGAAGGTGTAATTTTTTGTTTTTGGGTTAGCAGTAAGTTTTTCAGCTACTTCCTTTTGCAGCATAAAAACACACAGATCTATAATATCTACATAAAATACGCTGTTGACAAGAATTAGGGAGGATACGTTGTAAGGGAGGTTTCCAAGCAGTTTTATCTTTTCTCCACCTGAAAGCTCCCTTAGATTTACATCAAAAAAATCTTTTTTTATTAATACAAAATTTTGAAAATTTTTAAATCTCTCCTCAATAATAGGATAAGCTGTCTCGTCTATTTCAATTCCGTATAGAACTTTAGGATTTCTTTTTAAGATTTCCTCTGTTAGCTGACCTGTCCCAACCCCTATTTCTACAACAACATCAGAGGAGGTTATACCTGCAGTATTAACAATTTTTTTTATAACCCCTTCTGATATAAGAAGATGCTGTCCAAACTTCTTTTTTGTTTTAAATTTCATTTTGTTTTGCTTTTTCTTCCTCCCTTAATGCTTCTGCCTGCTGTAAAATAAGCTCCTTTACAAAATCTTTAGTATCAGGCCTTCTAAGGGCAAAATCAAGTATTGCTTTTATATATCCAAGCTTATTTCCTGTATCATGTCTTATTCCTTCTATATCCTTTGAGTATATAACTTCCTCCTGTCTGAGAACCATAAGTGCATCTGTTAGCTGGAGTTCTCCTCCCTTTCCAAAAGGTGTTCTTTTTAATGCTTCAAAAATATTAGGGGTAAGAACGTATCTTCCAATAATTGCTGAGGTTGATGGAGCTTCATGGGGTTCCGGTTTTTCAACAAGGTAGTTAACGAGGCGTATACCTTCTTCTATCTCTGAGCCTTCTATTATCCCGTACTTGTAGGTTTCTTCCCTTGGGATGTCTGTTGTTCCGATAACAGATTTACCAAATTTTCTGTAGACGTCTATAAGCTGTTTAATCCCGGGATTTGCTTCATTGATAATAAGTTCATCCCCAAGCATTACAGCAAAAGGTTCATTTCCTACAACATGTTCAGCTGTCAGTATAGCATGTCCAAGCCCAAGCTGTTCTTTTTGTCTTATGTATACGAAATCTGCCATATCTGATATTTCCCTTATTATGTTGACAAACTCCTCTTTCCCGGCTTTTTCCAGGGCATGTTCAAGTTCTGGGGCATAATCAAAGTGGTCTTCTATAGCCCTTTTATGTCTTCCTGTTACAAACACTATTGTTTCTATCCCTGCAGATACAGCTTCTTCAACAATATACTGGATAATCGGTTTATCAACAATAGGCATCATCTCTTTTGGTGTTGCTTTTGTTGCAGGTAAGAACCTTGTTCCAAACCCTGCTACAGGTATTACTGCTTTTCTTATTCTCTGCATAACTCCCTCCACAAATAAAAAATTAATAAAACGTTAAATAATATAGAGGAAAAATTCTAAAAAATCCTTCAACCTTTCCTGACACTCTTTTATACAGTTCTTCCTCTCTTTACATATACTGATAATATCCACCCCTGTCATTTCCTTTATTATATATGGATTTGTTTTTTCTGATAATGTAGGGTTTTCTGGGTACTTATTCAAAATAATCCCTGCAGTCTCTATATTGTTGTCTTTTAAGGCTTTAACAGTAAGAAATGTATGGTTTATTGTTCCCAGGGTAGCCCTTGAGACAACTACTGTTTTCAGGTTATTTTCTGAGGCAAAATCAATATAGGTATAAAATCTGTCTTTAATTTTTGTTATAGGAACAGCAATACCTCCTGCCCCTTCAACAATCAAGAACTGATATTTCTCTTTTAATACTTTTAGATGTTTGTTTATTTGTTCAATTGATATTTTTAAACCTTCTTCCCTTTCAGCAACAAGGGGAGCTACAGGATTTTTAAATCTGTATAAAACGGTTTCTTCATAAGGCTGACCTGTAATTTCTGCTAAAAGTTTTGCATCCAGGCATTCAGGATTACACCCGGTTTCAACAGGTTTAAAATAGCCTACATTTATACCTGCTTCTTTGGCTATTTTTGCTATGGCTGCCGAAACTGTTGTTTTCCCTACACCTGTATCTGTTGCAGTGATAAAGATTGTTTTTTGCATCTTTTTCTCCTTATTTTCTTTTATGTTAAGATTTTTGCCAAAAATTTTTAGAGGTGTAAAGATGCTAGGGGTTATAGGTGGTAGTGGTCTTTATCAGGTAGATGATATTAAAATCATTGATGAAATAGAACTTAGAACACCTTATGGGGAACCTTCAGATAGGTATATATACGCTGAATACAAAGGGAAAAAGGTGTTTTTTCTTCCAAGACATGGAAAGGGGCATAAATATCCTCCACATCTTATAAACTACAGGGCAAATATATGGGGTTTCAGGAAACTTGGAGTTGATAAAATCCTTTCTATCTCAGCTGTAGGAGGTATAAATCCCTTACTCCAACCTGGAGATTTTGTTATTTCTGACCAGTTTATTGATTTTACAAAGGTAAGGCCTGTTACATTTTATGAAGGGATTTACACCATTTATGATGAAGGTGATTTTAAAGGGGATCTTGTAGATGAGTATTTAAAAAATGATAGGGTTGTCCATATTGATGTAACAGAACCATTTTGTCCGTCAATGAGGAAAACCCTTTTTGAAATAATGGAGGAAAAAGGTTTTAGGTATCACAAACAGGGAACCTATGCTGCTACTGAAGGTCCAAGACTTGAAACAGCTGCTGAGATAAAAGCACTGCAGAGACTTGGGGCAGATATTGTAGGAATGACGTTAGTTCCAGAAATAGTTTTAGCAAGGGAAGTTGCTATGCATTTTGCCTCTGTTAATGTTGTTACAAATTTGGCAGCAGGGATATCTAAAGAAAGACTCACCTCTGATGAGGTTATTCAGATGATGAATCAGAAAAATGAAGATATAAAGCAGGTTGTTTTAAGATTTATTGAAAAACTGCCGGATAACCTTGATTGCCAGTGTCAGGACGTTTTAAATGGAGCAGCTATTTAAAAAAATCCTAAAAAAAATTTTTTTGTAACGATAATAAAAAATTATTAAATAAGACCTAACTATAAAGGGTTTATTTATGAAGGGGAGTGCAGCTTTGGAAGAAATGTATAAAGAGCTACTTCAAAAAAGGAAATCTGGGGAGATAGGAGTAAAGGAGTACTATGCAGGGCTTTTAAAGATTTTGACCCAGCTTGCAGAGGATTTAAAGGAAGAAGATATTGATGAAAATGAGATTAAAAAGCAGGTTCCTTTATTGACAGTTTTTATAACAGACCAGATTTCCAAAATGAAAGACAGAAACCATTAACTGGCGGTTTCTATGGGGGAGTTCTTTTCCTGGGCCAAGTAAAGAGCTTCCTTTACCCTTTTTAAAAGGGTTTCTACATTATCTGAAAAGGAGGCTTCTGTTATGCCGATGTAAAAGGTTGGTTTTTTTGCATTTTCAAGGTGTGTATGCTCTAGGATATCTTTTATTCTTTCCCCGAGATTTTTTATTTCCTCTATATTTGTTTCTGGAGCTAAAATTGCCAGCTGGGTATCATCTATGTGGGCTATGTAGTCAGTATCTCTTATATTTTCCATAATGATGCCAGCCAGGGATTTTAGTGATTCATATCTTTTTTCTTCTGGAAGTTCCTTTAAAAAGGGAAAATCTATAACCATTATAGATAAGGGTCTGTCGTATCTTTTTGCCCTTGCAAGTTCTGAAGAAAGAAGGGAGATAAATGTTTTTTCGTTATAAGCTTCTGTTAGTTCATCAATTTCCTCTGCTTCCTCAATAAAAATTTTTTCTTTTATATATGAAACGGCGAAAGCTGAAAGTAAAAATAAAAATATGATGGTGCTTACTGCCCCAAAACTCACCCAGAAGCTTGAGGTATATATCCCAACACTGTTGTCCTTTTCATATGTGACCAGATAGCCAATATACATTTTTTTTAAATGTTTAACTGCATATACAGGAATAAAAGAAACTGTATAAAAATCCCCTTTAACCTTTGTTGCAAAGTAAAAAGGCTTCTTTTTTTTCAGTAAAGATGAAGCCTCTTCTCTTATTTTCTTGTTTATCTGGGATATGATTTCTTCAGGGATACGGGAAACTCCTTTTGAATTCAAGGAAGCTTCATAAAAAAAGTCTTTAGAAAGATCACTTTCAATGTAGTTTTTCCTTTCCTCTAAAAACAATCTATTAAAAACAAACTCTTTTTTAACAAGAAATATATGCTCACTGTTGAAAAGTCTGTTTAGATCATCCCTTATTGTTCCAAAGGGTATAACTATTTCTGCGTTTCCTACAAGTAGTTTTTCATAAAAAATAGGATATATATATCTAAATCCACCTGCAGTTTTGTTTTTTGTTTCTTTTATGAATTTTATTTTATCCCCGTACTTTTCTAATTTGTGGAACCTTATAAAAGATGTTCCATCTGGAAAATAAAAGTGAAGGTACTTGATGTTGTAAGTTTTCAAATCAGCATACACATCTTTTAAAAGATCGTATAACTGTTTTCTGTAAACAGGGAAGTTTTTTTTATCAATAGAGGCTTTATATATTATTTCCTGTATGTTTTCATTAGATAGAAACCTTTTAAAAAAGAAGGAAACAAGTTTATCATAACTGCTGAGGGCTGCTCTAAATTCAGCTTCTACCTTTTGGGTTTTTTGAAGTAGATAAGCATCCTCTAGATGTTTTTTTCTGTTCCACAAAAATAAAAATAAGAGAACAGTTGTTAAAAGAAATACAAATATATAAACAGATGCCCTTTTGATAATTTCCATAGTTTTAATATTTTAACATCTATAGAAAAACGGAGGATTTGATATTATATTTTCAAAAATTTTTAGAGGTGGTTTTATGGCAGAGAAGAAACTCTGGGGCGGAAGATTCTCAGAAGGGACAGATGAATTTGTTGAGGAATTTACAGAAAGTGTTTCTTTTGATAAAGAGCTGGCCCTTTACGATATAAAGGGAAGTATGGCCCACGCAAGGATGCTTGGAAAACAGGGAATTATTCCAGAGGAAGATGCAGAAAAAATAATAAATGGTTTAAAGGAGATAGAAAAGGAGATAAAGGAAGGGAAATTCCAGTGGAAAAAGGAACTGGAAGATGTTCATATGAATATAGAAAAAGCTTTAATAGAAAAAATAGGTCCTGTTGGGGGAAAGCTCCATACAGGAAGAAGTAGGAATGATCAGGTTATAACTGCCTTTAGGCTTTATCTTAAAGAGGAAACAGAAAATATTACACAGCTTTTAAATCAGCTAAAAAAAGCCCTTTTACAGAAGGCGAAGGAAACTGTTGATGTTATAATGCCGGCTTATACTCACCTTCAAAGGGCACAACCTATAAGACTGGCCCATTATTTCCTCGCATATTTAGAAATATACAACAGGGATCAGGAAAGGTTTACCGATACCCTAAAACGTATAGATCAGATGCCCTTAGGGAGTGGTGCCCTTGCAGGAGTTGATTTTCCTATAAACAGGGAAATGACAGCAAAAGAGCTGGGTTTTTCCCAAATAAT